>CAMDEB010000009.1 GCA_945893085.1 Rhodoplanes serenus
CCCAGGCGCCGCCGTTGGCGATCGAGACGTTGAACGCCGCCGCCATCCCCGCGATCTTGACGCATTGGCTGAAGCCGCCGCTGATCAGCACGTTGGGCTGCACGAAATCGACCGCCTCTTTCATCAGCAGATCGCGGAAGCGGAACGCCAGCCCCTCGTTCTGGCCGCAGGCGAGCGCCATGCCGGTCGAACGCCGCAACTGCGCCATGGCGAGCACGTCGTTCTGAGTCAGCGGCTCCTCGAAGAACGAGATGCCATAGGGCTTCACCATCTCGGCGAGCTTGGTCGCATGATAGAGATCGAGGTTGCAGTTGGCGTCGACGAACAGCTCGACGTCCGGCCCGACCGCCTCGCGCACCGCCCTCACCCGGGCTGCATCCTCGCGGATCACGTCCATGATCGGATGGCTGTCGCGCTTCTTCAGCGCCTCGTTGCCTACCGTCATCTTCAGCCGCTTGAAACCCTGTGAGACCCAGAGCTTCGCCGCCGCCGCGAGCTGCTCGCGATCGAAGAAGCCAAATCCGAACGTGGCATAGACCGGCACCTTCGGATGCGCCCCGCCGAGCAGCCGCCAGATCGGCTGGCGCAGCGCCTTGCCCTTGATGTCCCACAGCGCCACGTCGATGGCGGCGAGCGCATGCGCCGCATAGCCGGTCTGGCCGCGCGGCATCAGCGTCCAATACAGCTTGTCCCAGATCCGCTCGTGCGCCAGCGCATCGTCGCCGATGATCGCCGGCCCGGCGACGCCGTTGACGATCTGCGCGATCACGTCCTCCTCGGTGATGCCAGACAGGCCGTGGCCGATCAGCCCGTCGTCGGTCTCGACCTCGACGTAGCAGGAGGCGAGCGAGGATTTCCGGTCGACGCCGACGAGCTGGATGTGCAGCGGGACGTTGAGCGGGGTCGCGGTGACGCGGACGATCTTCATGGCCGCAGCCTAGCCCAGTTCGACGCGAGCCGGAACGTCACACGGACCGCCGGTGCAAGCGGCGGTCAATCGCCAGCAACAGAGTGCTGACCACGGCCGCGAATACGATCAGCAGCAGCGTCACCGCCATGATCAGATCGACGTTGTGCAGCCCGATCGCGGTCATCAGCAGGTAACCCAGCCCGCGCTGGGCGGCGAACATCTCGCCGAGCAGCGTGCCGATCAGGGTGAGCGAGAACCCGACCCGGAAGCCGGTGAAGATTTCCGGGAGCGCTGCGGGAAACAGGATCGAACGCACCATGTCGAGGGGGCCGAGCCGGTGCACGCGCCCCGTCTTGATCAGGATCGGCTTGATGTTGCGGACCGCGTTGATGGTGAACAGCGCGACCGGGATGATGCCGTGGATCGCGCCGAACGCGATCTTGGCCGGCATGCCGAGGCCGAACGCCAGCAGCAGGACCGGGTAGAGCGTGATCTTCGGGATCGAATAGATCGCAACCAACATCGGCTCGAACACCTGTCGCGACAGACTATGAAAGCCGAGCCAGAAGCCGGTCAGCAGCCCGACCGCAACCGCGATCGCCAAGGCGATGGCGAACGCGCGCATGGTTTCCGACAGGTGCGGCCAGAACGCGTCCGTGGTGACGAGGTTCGCGGTGTAGCGCAAGGTCGCGAGCGGCGGCCGCATCGCGATCTCGCCGGCGAACCAATAGAGCGCCTGCCACCCTGCGAGCAGGCAGGCGATCAGCACGACGGCGTTGCGCGCCGATTTCCAGGATTCAGTGCTCACAGGCCGCGCCTCGCCAGCAGCACCTTCTCCCACCACGACAGCGTGGCGTTGATCGAGATCGACACGATCAGGATCAGCAGGATCAGCGGGTACATCGTGGCGTTGTCGAAATTGTTGTAGGCGAAGCTGATCTCGTAGCCCATGCCGCCGCGCGACATGATGAACTCCGCGCCGATGATGCCGATCAGCGAATAGGCCACCGCGAACTTGACGCCGGTGAGCACATAGGGCGCAGCGCACGGCAAGGCGACCTTGAGCGCGGTCTCGATCGTGCCGAGCCGCTGGATGCGCGCGGTCTTGCGCAGCACGCGCGGCACGCGGTCGAGGCCGTTGAGCGTGTTGACGATCACCGCCACCACGCCCAGCATGAAGCCGATGCCGATCTGCGGCGCGTCGCCCAAGCCGAACAGCACGATCAGCAGCGGATAGAAGGCGAAGATCGGCACCGCGTAATAGGTGGCGAACAGCGGGTCGAGGGTTTCGCGCACGGTGCGATAGCCGTGCAGCGCGACCGCGGCGAGGATGCCGACCACGATCGCCAGGCTGAGCGCGATCGAGGCGTTGCTCAATGTCTTGAGGATCGCCGCGTTCTGCTTGCCCGAGGCGAGAATGACGAAAAGATCGCGCACGATCTGGTGCGGCGGCTGCATGGTGATGCGGTCGATTACACGCACGTAACAGAGAAGCTCCAGCAGCAGCACCGCCGCGGCAATCACCCCCACGCGGTAGAGCGTGATGCGGCTCATGCCGGCTCCGCCGCCTGGCCGGCGCCTTTCAAGGCCATGGTCTTCAGCGATTCCTCGCGCAGCGTCTTCCAGAGCCGCGCGGTGATCGCGCCGAACTCCGCGCGTTCGACGATGCGGCTGTCGCGCTCGCGCGGCCAATTGGTCTGCACGACATCGATCAGGCGGCCCGGCCGGGCCGACATCACCGCGATCCGGTCGGCCAGCATCGTGGCCTCGTCGAGCGCGTGGGTGATCAGGAACACCGTGGCGCCGGTCTGCCGCCACAGCCGCAGCACCTCGTCGCCCATCAGCAGGCGGGTCTGCTGGTCGAGCGCGCCGAACGGTTCGTCGAGCAGGATCAGCCGCGGCTGCGTCACCAAAGTGCGCGCGATGCAGACCCGCTGCCGCATGCCGCCGGAAAGCTGCGCCGGGTAGCTCTTGGCGAAATCGCCGAGTCCCATCAGGTCGATCACGTCGCGCACCCGGCGCTGTTTGGCGTCAGCCGCGAGCGCGGTCTTGCGCAAGCCGAAAGCGATATTCTGCTCGACCGACAACCAGGGGAAGCAGGCATCCTCCTGGAACACGACGCCGATGCCGTCGGGAATATCGGCGTCGACCCGCCACCCCTCGAACTCAACGGTGCCGGCGCTCGCCGGCGTCAGGCCGGCGATCACCTCCAGCAGCGTCGATTTTCCGCAACCGGAGGGGCCGACCACCGCGAAGAACTCGCCCTTGCCGAGATCGAGATCGACCGGGCCGAGCGCGTGCAGGCCCTCGCCGCCGTTCGCGGCCGGAAAAACCTTCGTGACATCGCGAAGCGAAACGTGCGCGTCCGACACGTTTAGACCTTTAGCCTGAGCATGATCCTATCCGAAAATCGATTCCCACTTTTCGGGATCATGCTCCCCCCGGCCGGCTATTTCGGCGTCCGGATATCGGCCGGCAGGAAGCTGGTATCGATCATCTTGGCGACATCGATCTCGGTGGTGATGGCGCCGACCATCTTCTGCACGTCCATCATCCGCTTCATGCCTTCGAGATGGAACTGACCCGAGCCCCAGTAGGGAATCCCCTGGGTGCGGCTGGCGGTGAGGCTGCGCACGGCGCTGCGGGCGACGTCCTTTTCGAGGTTGTAGTGCTTGGCGACGATGTCGCCCGCCTCATCCGGATTGGCATGCATGAACTCGACCGCCTTGCGGCGGGCGCGGATCACCGCGCGGATGAAATCGCCGCGGGTCGCGGCGGCGGCGGTTGTGGTGATGCCGACGACGTTGTCGAGCGGCGGCAGCACGTCGCTCGCCGCCACCACGGCGCGATACTTCGATTTGAACTTCGACCACACCGGCTCGGCCATCGGCGCCACGTCGATCGCGCCGAGATCGAGGGCGGCGACGCCCTCGCCGAAGCCGCCGGTGCGGACCAGTTCGGCGTCGGTCGGCTTCAGCCCCGCCGCCTGCAGCAGCAGGATGGCGAGCGCCTGGCTGGTGGAGCGCGGGTTGGTGTAGCCGATCTTCTTGCCCTTGAAGTCCTGGATGGTCTTGATCGAGCTGTCGGGCTTCACCGCCCAGACGAATTCGGCGACGGTCAGCACGTTGTCGCTGATGATCTTTAGATCGGCGCCCTGCTGGATCGCGACCGCCGTGGCGCCGGGATTGGCTTCACCGTAGGCGACGCCGCCGGCCAGCATGTTACGGATCGAGGTGCCGCCGCCCTGCGAGGAGATGATGCCGGTCACATCGGCGCCCTCCGCCTGGTAGAATTTCTTCTCCAGCGCGACCGCATAGGGCATGGCGTTGGCGGCGATGCCGTAGTTGCTCACCGCGATCTGCTCGGCCCCGGCTGGCGCAAGGCACGCGCTCACGCCCACAACCACCGCAACCATGCCGCCGAAGCGATCGAGCGCCCGCATTGTCACCTCCCCTGCGATGCCTTAGCGCCTGTTGCCGGCGCCTGTCGGTCACAGATCATCGTAGTGGCTTCGCCACCACCGATCCAGTGAATGGGAGAGGCGCGCGCGGGGCCGCTGCCCACCGCAACCGATCGAGCCGCCTCAGGCCGCCGTGCCGGCGCGGTTCCAGCCGCGCGCGCCCTCGCCGTAGATGTCGAAGCCCTTGTCGGTCACCACGACCGTGTCCTCGAGCTTGACGAAGCCGCGCTTGGGATGCGCCAGCGTGGTCTCGACCGAGATCACCATGCCGGTTTCGAGCGGGCGCTTGGCGTCGTAGTCGTCGTAGGGCACCGGCCCTGAGTTGGTGAGCCGCGGCGCTTCGTGGCTGACCAGCCCCATGCCGTGGCCGAGGAAGTGCATGTTGTTGTGGAACTTCGACTTGGCGAGCAGCGTCTCCGCCGCCGCATAGACCTCGCTGCCCATGATGCCGGCCTTGATCGGCTTCATCGCGGCGCGCTGGATCGCCTCGATATCGGCCAGCATGTCCTCGAGCTCCGCATCCGGCTCGCCCTGGATCGCCATCCGGCAGAGGTCGCCGATGTAGCCGTGATAGTTGCCGCCGGAATCGATCGACATGATGTCGCCCTTCTCCCAGCGCTGCTCGGACGGGGCGCGGTTCAGGCTGGTGCCGGCGGTGATCAGGCAATATTCGAACGTCAGCCCGCGGTTGGTCTCTTCGCGGCGCAGCGCCTCGGTCACCTCCGCCTTGGTCGCGCCGGGACCGTGGCTGGCGATCACGGCCTTCATCGACTCGATCACCGCCTCGGAGGCGATCTTCAGCTTGGTCAGCTCGTCGGGCGTCTTCACCGCACGCATGCGCTCCAGCACGAACAGCGCGTCCTTGATCTCGCCGTCGGCGAATGCGGCTTGCAGCGCGTTGCCGGCATCCACCGGCATGAACGCGATCTCGATGCCGATCGAGCGCGACTTCATGCCCGACTTGCGGATGTGGTCGATCGCCTTCTGGATGGTGTCGAGCGAGCCCGAATTGTTCGCCTGCTGCGTCGGCATCCAGAACGGGTTGATCTCGCGCTGAAAATTCTCCAGCCGGTGACCGAAGAACGCGGCCCTGTCCGGCGCGCCCTTGGGATAGATCACCAGCGGCAGATAGCGGCTCAGGCCCATCGCGTCCATGTAGTCGAAGAAGAAGGCGCGGTGGCCGCCGAGCAGGTACTGCACGTTGTGCTTGGAGTTGGCGATCAGCACGTCGATGCCGGCCTCGTCCATCAAGCGGTCGAGGCGGCTGGTGTCGAACGGAATCGACAGCGCGGCGGGCTTGGCGGCGGTGAGCATGACAACTCCTTTGGCGGCGTTGGATCGAACGTGCCAACAGCTTAGCCGAGCGGCACCGCCGGTAAAAGCTGCGAAGACACCCTCTTTGGTTTGAGCATGATCCTGTCCGAAAACCGGTTCCCACTTTTCGGGATCATGCTCCCTAGTCGATCGAAATCCCCGCCTCGCGCGCGAGCTTCGACCAGGTTCCGTACTGTTGCTGGACCATGCTCTTCATCTCGGCACCCGTCGTCGGCCGGACGTCGCCGCCCATCGCCTCGAGCTTGCTCTTCACGTCGGGCACCATCGCGGCACGCCGGACCTCGGCGCCGATCCGCTCGAGGATCGGCTTGGGCACGCCGGCCGGCGCCGCGACCCCGGTCCAGGAAATGACCTCGAACCCGGGGATGCCCTGCTCCTCCACCGTCGGCACATTCGGGAAATCGCGCCAGCGCGTCTTGCCGGTGACGGCGAGCGCCCGGAACTCGCCCGACTTCAAGCGCGGGGTGATCGGCCCGGTGGTGGCGGCGATGAAATCGAAGTCGCCGGTCAGCATGCCGGTCAGCGCCGGCGCCTCGCCGCGGTAGGGAATGTGCAGGAACTTGGTCTTGGTCTCATTGGCGATCAGCTCGACGGTGGTGTGCAGGATCGAGCCGACGCCGGCGGAGCCGTATTTCAGATTGCCGGGATTTTTGCGCGCTTCGTCGATCAACTGCTGGAGGTTCTGGAAGCGCGAGTCGGCGCGCACGCAGATCAGGAACGGATAGAAGGTGAGGATCGAAACCCATTCGAAATCGTCGACCACCTTGTAACGCACGTTCTTGGCGAGCGCGGCATGCGCCGGATGCGCGCTCGGGACCACCAGCAGCGTGTAGCCGTCGGGTTCGCTGCGCGCGACCGCCTCGGCCGCCACCGCTCCCGCCTGCCCCGGCTTGGCCTCGATGATGACCGACTGGCCGAGATTCTTCTGCATTTCGTTGCCAAGAATGCGCGCGATGATGTCCACGTTGCCGCCCGGCGGGAAGCCGTGGATGATCTTGATGAGACGGTTCGGATAGTTCTGGGCCTGCGCCGCGTCGACGAGCCCGAACAGCATCACCAAAGCCGCGAGCAATATTCTGCTCATGCCAACCTCCCGGATCGCCGCCTGACCGCGACGTTGAGCGCAATTTCGCGCCTGCCCGGCCCCCGTTGTCAACGAGCCAAAGCGCCACGCGCCTTTGACGGGCAATCTTTACTGTGCCGTGATCTTGTTGGCGCGCGCGACCGCGGTCCAACGCTTGATCTCCGCGGACACCAGCGCGCCGAGCGCCTCCGGCGAACCGCTGCCCGGGACGAAGCCCTGCTGATCGAGCCTGGCCACGACCTCGGGTTCGCGGAGAATGCGGTTGATCTCGGTGTTCAGCTTGGTGGTGATCTCGCGCGGCGTGCCAGCCGGCGCGAACATCGCCACCCAGGTCACGGCCTCGACGTCCGGATAGCCCTGCTCCGCCACGGTCGGCACGTTGGGGAAATGCTTGTCGCGCTGCAGGCTGCCGATCCCGAGCGCCCGCAACTTGCCGGCTTCGATGTGCGGGGCCGACACCAGCGACGACATCACCGAGAACTGAGTGTCACCCGCGACCGTCGACAGGATCGCCGGCGATCCGCCGCGGTAGGGCACCTGCTGCATCGTCACACCGGCCAGATTGCTCCATTGCGAGGTGACGAGATGCGCCTGGCTCGCGGCACCGGGCGTCGCATAATTGTACTTGTCGGGGTTAGCCTTCAGGAGCGCGACGAATTCGGCGATGTTGCGCGCCGGCACGTTCGCATTGACGACGAACATCATCGGATTCTTGCCGAACAATGCGACCGGCGCGAGATCCTTCTCCGCGTCATAGGGCAGCTTCGGATTGACGGCGGAGTTCACCGAATGCGTCGCCAGCGCGACGACGAAGGTGTAGCCGTCGGGCGGCGACTTCGCGACCAGGTCGGTGCCGACGATGCCGCTCGCGCCCGGCTTGTTCTCGATGATGACCGGCTGGCCGAGCGCGCGTTCGAGCTGCGGCTGGATCAGCCGCGACAGGATATCGGCAGCGCCGCCCGGCGCCAGCGGCACCACCAGCTTGATCGGGCGGCTGGGATAGACCTGCGCGGCCGCCTGCACGGTCACGGCCGCGAGCATGAGACAGACAAAAACCAGACGGCGCGGGAATTTATGCGGCATGGATCGGGTTCACCTTGTTGCTGCGCCCTTGCTGGCCAATTTCGACTAGACTGGGCGCATCGGTCAATTGCGTCTTAAAGCAAAGGTCCTGGGGAGGACACCATGTCTCATCGGATCGTCGCTGCGGCCCTCGCCGCAGGGCTGCTCGGCGCGGCGCCGTCGGCCTCAAGCGCGCCGTGGAACTCAATCCCGCCGCCATCGCCATCAAACTGCCAACCGAGATCAAATGGCGCGATCCGACCGGCGCCGCCGGCGTGAACCAGGCGGTCCTGCACGGCGATCCGACCAAGCCCGGTCTCTATATCGTGATGAACAAGTTCAAGCCGGGCAATTTCTCCCGGCCGCACTTCCATCCCAACGACCGCTCCATCACCGTCGTCAAAGGAACCTGGTGGGTCGGCACCGGCAACAAGTGGGACAAGGACGCCACGATCGCGGTGAAAGAAGGCGGCCATGTCACCCATTTCGGCAAGCAGGTGCACTACGACGGCGCCAAGGACGAGGAAGCCTGGCTGATCATCGTCGGCGAGGGACCGGGGACGCCGACACGCGTCGAAGAAGCGAAATAGCGGGGCGCCTTACGGCACCAGCGCGAGCGTTCGATGTTCCGGGGCGCTACCTGAAATACCGGCGTCAGATTTGCGCCCAGCCCTTGGGCGGCGTCTTCCCGGGATGGGTCGCACCGCATTGCTTGCATTTGCGCGCCGCCTCGTTGGCGTAGAACGCCTCGTAGAGCGGCGGCAGGTCGCGCACCAGATGCGTGACCTTGACCTCGATGCGGTTCACCAGCGCGCCGCATTCGAAACAGTACCATTCGAACGCATCGAGCTCATCGGGTTGACGGTTCGGCTCGACCACCAGGCCGATTGAGCCGGCCGGCCGCTGCGGCGAATGCCGCACGTGCGGCGGCAGCAGGAACACGTCGCCCTCCTTGATCGGCACATCGTAGAAATTGCCGTGGTCGCCGACCTTGAGCACCATGTCGCCCTTGAGCTGATAGAAAAACTCCTCCACCGGATCATCGTGGTAGTCGCAGCGCTCGTTCGGGCCGCCCACCACCTGCACCGTCATCTCGCCGCTCTCGAACACCTTCTTGTTGCCGACCGGCGGCTTCAGCAGATGCTGGTTCTCGTCGATCCACTTCTTGAAGTTGAACGCCTGCAGTCTTCCGGTCGCCATGGTGCGCTCTCCCGCGTCAGGCCGCGGATGATTTGGGTTGAGTGTCGAGCTTCAAGCCGCAGCTCTCGAACGCGCGGCGCGTCGCTTCCTTCTCGGCGTCCGTGAGTTCGAGCATCGGCGCCCGCACCCGGCCGCCGGTCTGGCCCAGCAGCTCCTGCCAATATTTGGAATGCGAGGGCGGCTTCTCCGCTGGGCGCGAGCGGCGGAACGCCTCGCGCACCGGATTGAGGCTGTCCCGAATGGCCCTGGCCCGCGCCACCTCACCCTTGAAGGCGAGATCGGTGTATTCGCGCATGCGGCGGTCAGCCTTGGTCTGGAACAGGTAGGGCGGCGACGAGCACAGATAGAGCTGCCAGTTGAGCTCGACGATGTTGTCGAACCACTCCTCCTCGGAGGCGGTGCTGACCAGGATCTTGTCGCCGGCGAGCCGCGTCAGCCGCGCGTACATTTCACGGGGCACGCTGTATTTGATGGCGACGATGTTCGGCAGTTCCGCGATTTTCGCGCACAGTTCCGGGCTCATCAGGTAGCCGCTGTCGGGATGACTCCACATCGCGATGCCGATGTCGACCTGCTCGCTGATCGCCTTGTAGTACTGATAGAGCGTGTCGTCCTGCTGGTGCAGGAAGTGCAGCACCGGCGCGTGCACGACGATGTAGTCGGCGCCGACCGCCTGCGCATGCCTGGCGAGATCGATCGTCACATCCATGTTCTGGTCCGAGCACGACATGATCGTGCCGGCGCGATTGCCGATCGCGTCGACCGCGATCTCGAACGTGCGCTTGCGCTCCTCGATCGACATCGAGAAGAACTCGCCCTGCTTGCCGCTGACGAACACGCCGTCGATGCCGAGATCGTCGACCCAGTGCCGCAGGTTGCTCCGCCATCCGGCCTCATTGATCGAAAGGTCGGGCGCAAATGGCATCAGCGAGGCCGCCCAGATGCCCTTCATGTGGGCGTGCGCGTAGGCCTTGGCGTCGCTCTTGCGATATTTCATCTCGATTCCTCGCGAGCCGTTTTGTCGCCGCATCATGCACAAAAGCCCTCCGGCGCGCACCTTCGAATTGCCGGCTTTTGAGGCACCTGGGCGAGTTCCGAAATCCCTCGCAAAAGCTTGTGAAAAATAGCAAATTTGCCTGTGGCAGGACCAGAATCGTGGGCTACCCTGTGACTGCCAAATGGGGTGGGATGCCATCATGCGGATCGAGACGAGCGGGCGTGTCGCGCTGTTGGCAGGGCTTTCGGTCGCCCTGATGGCGAGCGCGTGGCCGGGCGAGGCGAATGCCGCCGTTCCGCCGCGTTGGTCGTTCGGCAACACCAGCGGCTACGAGCCCCCCAGCAAGGCAAAAAAGGTTGAGAAGGCGAGAGGCACCAAGAAGGCGAGAGCCTCCAAGAAGGATCGGGAGGTCAAGGCCGCCGGACCGGCCATCCCGCCCGGCCCGCTGCAGATCGTGGTGTCGATCGACAGCCAGCGCGCGACGCTCTACGCCAACGGATCGCCGGTTGCACAGTCCGCGATCTCCACCGGCACGCGCGGCCATCCGACGCCGATGGGCGTGTTCAGCATCATCCAGAAGAACCGGCATCATGTCTCGAACCTCTACGGCGCAAAGATGCCGTACATGCAGCGGCTGACCTGGTCCGGGACCGCGCTGCATCAGGGTCCGCTGCCGGGCTATCCGGCGTCGCACGGTTGCATCCGTCTGACCGACGAATTCGCGCAATTGCTGTGGACCACGACCAAGATCGGCGCACGCGTGATCGTCACGCGCAGCGAGGCGGCGCCGGTCGCGTTCGAGCATCCGCGCCTGTTCACGCCACGACCATCGAAGCTGGCGGAGCCGGTGGCAGTGCCGATCAAGACGGCCAGCGCGGGCGGCGCGATGCCGGACGCGGAAACCGTCGGCGTCTCGAGCGCGCCGGTGAACGGCGAAACCGTGGCGGCGCCCGCGGCGCCCGAACAACTCGCAAAGCCCGCGGAAGCCATCGCCCAGAAGGACCCGCGCGCCGCCGGCCCGATCTCGGTGTTCGTCAGCCGCAAGGACAAGAAGCTCTATGTGCGGCAAGCGATGCTGCCGCTGTTCGACACGCCGGTGACGATCCAGCAGCCCGACCAGCCGCTCGGCACCCACGTCTACACCGCGATGGGAGCGAAGGACGGCAGTCCCGACATGCGCTGGACGGTGGTGTCGATCCCGAGCGGCTATGCGCGCGAAGCCGAACCGCGCAAGAAATCCGAAGACAAGAAGAAGCCGCGCAATGAAAAGGCGATCAAGGCGGTCGCCGCCGAACCGCAGCCGCTGCCGGGCGCGGATACAGCTCTTGAGCGCATCGAAATTCCGCCAGAGGCCGCCGGACGCATTGCCGAACTGCTGCTGCCCGGCTCCTCGCTAATCGTCTCCGACAACGGCATCAGCAGCGAGACCGGCAAAGGCACCGACTTCATCGTCCTGACCCGCTGACCGGCTCGTTCCGCCTCAGACGCTGTCAACCGCCGCGCTCACGACGCGCCGCGTCGGACGCCGCGTCAACGGCGTCACCGGACACAGCGGTGTCGGCACCGGAGTCTTGCTGAACGCCGGGCCGTTTCCGGTCTTGGCGATGTCGACCCAGCAGAGCCAGTTGTCGTCGTCGCGCCGTTCGTGGTCCTCGCGGAAGTGGCCGAGCCGCGACTCGGTGCGATAAAGCGAGGCGCCAAGGATCATGCGCGCCGCGAGCAGCATCGCCTCGGTTTCCTTCAGGCGCACCAGCTCGTGGGTGTGCGGGGCCGCCAGCGACTTGAATTCCTCCGCCAGACCCGCGACGCGCTCGAACGCGTCCTTCAACCGGTCCTCGCGCTTGAGGATGCCGGTGTCGTAGGCGAACATCACCGCCTGCAAGTCGCGCAGGATACGGTCCGACTCTGCCGCCGCGGTCGGCTGCAACGGCGCGTTGATCTCCGCATGCAGGGCGCGCACCTCGCCCGCGTCGAGCTTGGGCGGCGGCAGGCGGTCGAGGTCCTCGATCGCCGAGCGTCCGGCGATCCAGCCGTTGCCGATGCACAGTCCGATATGGAAGCCGGCGAAATGGTTGGCGCAGCCGGCCTGCGCCAGGCCCGCCGACAGCAGGCCCGGCACGTCGGAGCGGCAATCGGAGCCGGTGCGGATGCCCATCTTGGTCATCTGGTTGAGCGCGTAGTAGGGCGTCTTGCCGAACATGTCGGTCTTGGCTTCGTCGCCGAGCTTGCGGAAGAAATTGTCCATCCAGCGCACTTTGCTCTGGATGAAATAGTCCCGCAGCTGCTCGGGGATCCCCGACATGTCGAGATAGAGCGGAGCGTTGCCCTTCACGTGTTCCATCGCCATGGCGCGCGCGATGCGGGGGACGTCGGCCTCGTCCGCCCAGTCCGGCTCGTAGTCGCGCATGAACGCCTCGCCCTTGGCGTTGATCCATTGCGCGCCCTCCTGGATCGCGAAGGTGATGCCTTCGAAATAGAACTTCGGCGTGCCGGGCCGCACGTAGCTGAACTCGGCGTTGCGCAGGCTTGCGCCGGCCTGGTAGGCGAGCAGCGTGCCGGTGCCGGTGATGTCGCGCACGAAGCCCGAACGGAAGGTGATGGCGTTGGTCGCGACGATGGTCGCGCGCGCCTTGATGGCGTGGAAGGCGCCGGTGCGGCTGTTGATGCCGGTCGCGCCGGTGACCCGGCCGGCGGCGCCGCCGGTCAGGCCGGTAATGAAAATGCGGTCGAGCAGCTCGACGCCTTCGACTTCGAGCGCACGGCGCAGCTTCCAGGCGAAGTCGAGTCCGCCGCCTTCCGGATACATCACGCGTGCGAGATCGAGCCCGCGCGTCGGCCGGCGCTTGTAGTGGCCGACGTCGTCGCGGCTGAAGGTCATGCCGATCGCCTCGAAGTCCTTCATCCGCTCGTAGGACGAGGCGAGCGCCTCGCGCACCAGGATCTGATCGCAGATGCCGTCGTTGCCGGCGACGATTTCGCGCAGGATGCCGTCGAGGTCGTCCTCCGGGAACACCACGATGGTCCAGGCATTGGAAAACGCGGTGTGGCCGGTGCGGCCGATCTGCCAGGAATCCACCAGCGTGACACGCGTGCCGGGCGGGCCATGACGCTTGGCCGACAGCGCGGCGAGCAGCCCCCCTGCCCCGCCGCCGATCACCAGCACGTCGGTGTCGATCAGAGTGCCGTCGAATTTGGCCATTGTCGTCGTCACCACGGCCGCGGCCGGTTTTTGACCGAGGGATGGACGTCGACGATCTGCTCCGGACAGAAAATCTCGCAACTGAAGCAGGTGATGCAGTGCTCGCGAAACTTGATCACCGGCAGGAGCTTGACCCGGCGAAGTCCTTCGACTTCGTTCGCCACCGGCACCGCTTCCATGTGGATCACATCGGCCGGGCAGACGATATCGCAGATGCCGCAACCGGTGCACTTCTCGATCTCGATATGTTCGATCATCCCGGTGTCATAGCAAATGTCGGCGGCGGCTGACAGCCGAGACGCCGGCAGAATACCGTGAGCAGGTATGAGAGGTCGAAAGGCCTTACAGCGCGGTCAGGCTGCGCTCGGAGCCGCCGCGAACTCAGGCGCGTCTTCGTCCCGCTCGAGCACCAGCTTGAGGGACGCCACCTCGATGCGGTTGCGACCGCGCTCCTTGGCGCAATAGAGCGCCTCGTCGGCCTGGGCGAGCAGCGCTGGGACATCGATCATGCCGTCCTCGCAGACCACCATGCCCATGCTGACCGTGCTGCCGATCTCGCGGCCGTCGACCTCGGCGCCCGCGTCTTCAAACGACAGCCGGATGCGCTCGGCGATGGCGAGGCCTTTGTCGCGGCTCGCGTCGTACAGAATGATGGCGAACTCCTCGCCACCCAGCCGGCCGATCAGATCGCATGGCCCGAGCTTGGCGGTCGCGGTCTCGGCGAAGACCTGCAGCACGTGGTCGCCGACGGCGTGGCCAAAGCGATCGTTGATCGACTTGAAGTGATCGAGATCGGCGAGCAGCACCGCGGTCGGAACCGGATTGTTGACCTGCCGCTTGGTCATCGCCGTGGCCTCCTCGAGGAAGGCGCGGCGGTTGGCGATGCCGGTCAGCGGATCGACCAGGGCAGCGGTCTTGTGGCGAAGCTCGGTGCGCTCCTTGGCCATGGCCAGCAGGATGAAGGCGATGGCGATAGTGAAAAGCAGCGCCTCGAAGCTGAGAACCGTGAGCCACACGCTGTCGAACACCTGGCTGGTCGGCGACCACGGCAGGACCTGGGACAGCGGCGTGCGCAGCAGGAACAGCGAGCCGTGCGCGAACAGCATGAAGATCGCCGGCCAGCGCGACACCAGCGGCTCGCTGCGGCCGCGCCAGAATTCGTAGGCCGTGGCCCAGGTGTAGGCGGTGATGATGCCGGAGGAGAGCAGAACGCGCGCCTCGACCGAATCCGCGAAGAACGGCGTGCGGCAGGCAAGCAGCCACAGCAAGGCGCCGCCCACGAGATACATCAGATGCGGTTTTTGCCCGTCGAACACACGGGCGCCGGTCCAGGTCACCGCGAAGGCGGTGAACAGGATTGCGTTGGCGAGATCGATGGTGATGACGTCGGACACCGTCCCGTACATGCCGAACAGCGCGACCGACGCCGCCCGCAACAGATGCGCGCCGCCCCACCAGGCCACCGCTTGGATGCCGGAGTTCTGGATCCACGCAAACAACAGCAGCAAGCCGAGCATGGCCTCGACATAGATCGTGACAAGAAACAGCGTATTGACGTCAAGGCCCATGGATCGCTTTCCGCGCGAGCGGCCGGTGCAGGAACTGCCCGTCCCGTTGTCATCAATTTCCTACTGTGGGTTGGGAAAAAATACGTGAATGCCCTTAGGGCGGCGGTATCCATTGCATTCGTATGGTTTCGAGAATCTTTCCGCTTGTCCGAGGAGCGGCCCAACTCGATCAATGTGGGCCGGATTTGCCCCCGATTGGCGGCGCGGCGCCCTTGTCCGATCGCCATTCATCCGTAAGTTGTGCGTCTTGTCGGCCACACAGCAGTCCTCTAGGGTCGCGCCTTCCTGACAGGATCCCTCGTCATGCAAGTCCGCGACGGCATCGTGGAAGCCATCGGCAACACGCCGCTGATCAAACTGCTGCGCGCCTCGGAAGCGACCGGCTGCACCATCCTCGGCAAAGCCGAGTTCATGAACCCCGGCGGGTCGGTGAAGGATCGCCCGGCGCGGCAGATGATCTTGGAGGCGGAGGAGCGTGGCGAGCTTGGGCCCGGCGGCCTGGTCGTCGAGGGCACGGCGGGCAACACCGGCATCGGTCTGGCGCTGGTCGCCAGCGCCCGAGGCTATCGCACGCTGATCGTCATCCCCGACACCCAGAGCCAGGAAAAGAAGGACATGCTGCGGCTCTGCGGCGCGGAGCTGATCGAGGTTCCGGCGCTGCCCTACACCAATCCGAACAATTACCAGCACATCTCGCGCCGGCTCGCCGATGAATTGCGCAAGAAGGAACAGAACGGCGTCCTGTTCGCCGATCAGTGGAACAACCTGGACAATCGCAAGGCGCATTATGCCTCGACCGGCCCGGAAATCTGGGAGCAGACGCAAGGCGAGGTGGACGGCTTCATCTGCTCGGTCGGCACCGGCGGCACGCTCGCCGGGACCTCGACCTATCTGCGGGAGAAGAAGAAGGAGATCGTCATCGGCGTCGCTGATCCGCGCGGCGCGGCCATGTACAACCTGTTCAAGACCGGCCAGCCGAAAGCCACCGACGGCGGCTCGATCACCGAAGGCATCGGGCTCGGACGCGTCACGCCGATCATCGAGGGACTCAAGGTCGACAAGCCGTACCTGATCCCCGACGAGGAAGCCGTGCCGATCATCTTCGATCTGCTGCAGCACGAGGGCCTCTGCCTCGGCGGCTCGTCGGGCATCAATGTCGCCGGCGCGATCCGCCTCGCCAGGGAGATGGGCCCGGGCCACACCATCGTCACCGTGCTCGCCGACTACGGCACGCGCTATCAGTCGAAGCTGTTCAACCCAGAGTTCCTGCGCTCGAAGAAGCTGCCGGTGCCGAAATGGCTCGAGCGCAAGCCTAGCGTGAACATTCCGTTCGAGAAGGTGTGACGGCGCCGAAGACCAATTCCGATTTGAACAATGGCTGCGCTGAAGCGTTGGTATGAGAAAGAAAGTGAGATCATGACCGAATCCCCGCAGCCCTCGAGCAAACGCCTCGTCACCACCGATTGGCTGACCCAGCGCCTCGGCAAGCCGGACGTCGCGGTGGTCGACGGCTCGTTCTATCTCCCGGCACTCAAGCGCGACGCCAAGGCGGAGTATCTCGCCGGCCACATCCCAGGAGCTGTGTTCTTCGACATCGACGCCGTCGCCGACCATTCCTCCGATCTGCCGCACATGCTGCCGGGCGCAACGATATTCTCGCAGGAGATGGCGAGGCTCGGCATCGGCAAGGACGACACCATCGTCGTGTATGACGGCATCGGCCTCGGCGGCGCACCGCGGGTGTGGTGGACATTCCGAATCTTCGGCGCGGACAACGTGTTCATCCTCGATGGCGGCCTGCCGAAGTGGAAGGCGGAAGGCCGCGCGGTCGAAGCCGGCGAGGTCAAGCGTCCGCCGCGCAAGTTCGACTCCGAGCTCGACACCTCGGTGGTCGCCGGCGTCTCCGAGGTGCAGATGGCGCTGCTCGACAAATCCGCGCAGGTGGTCGATGCGCGGCCAGCCGACCGCTTCCGCGGCGAGGCCGCGGAGCCGCGTCCGGGTGTGCGGCCGGGTCACATGCCGGGTGCGCTCAACGTGCCGGTCACCGGCTTGATCGAAAACGGCCGGCTGATCGCGCCTGAAAGGATCGCGGAGAAATTCAAGGCCGGCGGCGTCGATCTCGACCAGCCGATCATCACCAGCTGCGGCTCCGGCGTGACCGCCGCGACGCTGTGGTTTGCGCTCGACGCCATCGGCAAGGCGCCGAAGGCGCTTTACGACGGCTCCTGGACGGAATGGGGCGGGCGCCCGGATTTGCCGGTGGAGACAAAGAGTTAGGCTGAGCGCGGAACCGGACCGAACATCGTGGTATGATCGATTCCTGAGAATTCGCGCGGGGACAGCCATGATCTTCCGCCAGCTTTTCGACAGCGTATCCGGCACCTACTCCTACCTGCTCGCCAGCCGCCGCGGCGGTGAGGCCATGATCTTCGATCCGGTGCTGGAAAAGGTCGACCGCTACCTGCAGCTTGTGCGCGAGCTCGATCTCAAGCTGGTCAAGGCTGTCGACACCCACCTGCATGCCGACCACATCACCGGTCTCGGCGCGCTGCGCGACCGCACCCATTGCATCACGGTGATGGGCGAGCAGACCAAGGCCGACGTGGTGTCGATGCGGCTTGGCGACGGCGACCGGCTGACGATCGAAGGGCTTTCGCTCGACGTCATCTACACGCCCGGCCACACCGACGATTCCTACAGCTTCGTCATGCCGGACCGGGTGTTCACCGGCGACACGCTGCTCATTCGCGGCACCGGCCGCACCGATTTCCAGAACGGCGATGCGCGCCAGCAATACGAGTCGATCTTCGGCCGGCTGCTGAAGCTGCCTGACGCCACGATGGTCTATCCGGCGCACGACTACAAAGGCGATACCGTGTCCACCATCGGCGAGGAGAAGGCGTTCAACCCGCGCCTGCAGGTGAAATCGGTCGACGAATATGTCGAGCTGATGAACAACCTCAAGCTCGGCAATCCCAAGATGATGGACGTCGCGGTGCCGGCCAACATGAAGGTCGGCCTGGCGCAGGAGCAAATCGCCCGTCGCGGCTGGGCGGTCGACGCTCCGCAGGCCCTGACGCTGGTGGGTCGGACCGACGTCGCACTGATCGACCTGCGCGAGCACACCGAGCGCGAGCGGCACGGCATGATCCCGGGCTCGCTGCATGTCCCCTACCCGACGCTGCAGGAAAGCATCCGTTCCGGCGGCATGCTGCACGAGCTCGCCAGATCGACCAGCAAGCGGATCCTGTTCTATTGCGCCTTCGGCGAGCGCTCGGCGATGGCGGTGCAGGCCGCGCAGGACGCGGGTCTCGCGTCAGCATGCCACATCCAGGGCGGCATCGACGCCTGGAAGAAGGCCGACGGGCCACGCGCCCATTGACCGCCGGCCGGCCGTTCTAAGACAATTTCCAAGCCGTTCCGAAGAAGGGAGCTCCGACGATGAGATGGCCGGAATATCTGGGCTATGTGGCCGCGCTCTGCACCATCGGCACCTATTCGATGAAGACCATGATCCCGCTACGCATCGCCGGCATCACCGCGAATTGCTTCTTCATCGTCTATGGCTATTTCGGCGCGGTCTATCCGTCGCTCTTCCTGCACCTCATTCTGCTGCCGCTCAACGCAACGCGGCTCTACCAGATGACGCAGCTCGTCGAAAAGGTGCGGGCCGCCGCGCACAGCGACCTCTCGCTCGATTGGCTCAAGCCGTTCATGACCCGGCGCGCCTGTGCCAAGGACGAGGTGCTGTTCCACAAGGGCGACACTGCCAGTGAAATGTATTACAGCTTGACCGGCCGCTATCGGCTGCGCGAGTCCGGCGTGGAGATCGGGCATGGTGAGGTTGTGGGTGAACTCGGCCTGCTCGCACCCGACCAGCATCGCACCCAGACGCTCGAATGCATCGAGGCTGGCGATGTGCTGAGCATCACTTATCAGCAGGTCCAGCAGCTCTATTTCCAGAATCCGAAATTCGGATTCTATTTCCTGCGGCTCACCACCGGGCGGCTGTTTGAAAATCTTTCGCGGCTCGAGCAGGAAGTGGCACAGCTTCGAGCCAAGTAGCGATCAGCGCAGAATCTGGCCCAGGAACAGCTTGGTCCGCTCGTGCTTCGGATTGGCGAAGAACGGCTCCGGCGCGTTCATCTCGACGATCTGGCCTTCGTCCATGAACACGATGCGGTTGGCCACCTGGCGCGCAAAGCCCATTTCGTGGGTGACGACCAGCATGGTCATGCCGTCGTGGGCGAGCTGCACCATGGTGTCGAGCACCTCCTTCACCATTTCCGGATCGAGCGATGAGGTCGGCTCGTCGAACAGCATGATCTTCGGGTTCATGCAGAGCGCGCGGGCGATCGCCACGCGCTGCTGCTGGCCGCCGGACAACTGGTTGGGATACTTTGCCGCCTGTTCGGGAATCTTGACGCGGTTGAGGTAGTGCATCGCGATCTCGTCGGCGTCGTGCTTGGGCATCTTGCGCACCCAGACCGGCGCCAGCGTGAGGTTTTCCAGCACGGTCAGGTGCGGGAACAGGTTGAACTGCTGGAACACCATGCCGACGTCGCGGCGGATCTCATCCACCTTTTTCACATCGTCCGTGAGCTCGACGCCATCGACCACGATACGGCCCTGCTGGTGCTCCTCCAGCCGGTTGATGCAGCGGATCATGGTCGACTTGCCCGAGCCGGACGGCCCGCAGATCACGATCCGCTCGCCCTTGGTCACACGCAGGTTGATATCGCGCAGCACGTGGAAGTCGCCGTACCACTTGTGCACGCCGATCATTTCCACCGCGACCGCGGTGTTGAGCGGCGCGGGCTTCAAGCCGGGGCGAACCGAACCGGACTGTTGCATCATTGGCCCCTCAGCGCCGCTCGCCGGCCGCGACATGAGCTTCCACGAAGCGAGCGTAGCGCGACATGGCGTAGCAGAACACGAAATAGAACATCGCAGCAAAGGCGTAGCCGGTGGTGCTGGTCACCGGCGTCGCCCATTGCGGATCGCCGCGCGCGGCTTCGATGGTCTTCAGGAAATCGAAAATTCCGACCACGAACACCAGCGTCGTGTCCTTGAACAGGCCGATGCAGGTGTTGACGATGTTCGGAATCGTGACCTTCAGCGCCTGCGGCAAGATGATCAGGCGCATGGTCTGCCAGTAGCCCAGGCCCACCGCCATCGCCGCCTCGTACTGGCCCTTGGGGATCGCCTGCAGCCCCGCGCGCACCACCTCCGCCATGTAGGCCGAAGCGAACAGCGCCACGCCGACCAGCGCGCGCACCAGCTTGTCGGGCGACCAGTTGTCCGGCACGAACAGCGGCAGCATCACGCTCGCCATGAACAGCACCGTGATCAGCGGCACGCCGCGCACGAACTCGATGAAGATCACCGAGAAGAGCCGCACCACCGGCATCTCCGAACGCCGCCCGAGCGCGAGCAGGATGCCGAGCGGCAGCGATACCACGATGCCGACCGTCGCCACCACGATGGTCACCAGCACGCCGCCCCATTGCGCGGTGCTCACGTGCGGCAGGCCGAGCGCCGGAACGCCGATCAACAGCACAAAGGACACGACCGGCATGATGATGAAGAAATAGATCACGCCGAGATCGCGGCGCGGTGCGCTGAGCCAGGCCATCCAGCCGACGCCGAGCGCCAGCAGCGCGAAGAAGACGTCGACGCGCCAGCGCTCCTCGATCGGATAGAAGCCATAGGTGAAGAAGCCGAGCCGCTCGATCACGAACGCCCAGCAGGCGCCAACCTCGGGGCGCTCCGGCGTCGGCAGGCAGTCCGCGCGGCTGGCGCCGTCCCACACCGCGTCGATCACCAGGAATTTGAGCAGCGGCGGCACGATCCAGGCGATCAGCAGCGCGCAGACGACGGTGAGCACGACGTTGAACACGCTGGAAAGCAGGTTCTCGCGCAGCCAGCCGATCGCGCCGGAGGCCGCGAGCGGCGGCCGTCGTGGTGCGATGGGTGAGCGCTGGACATAGGCCAGTTCGGTATCGGTGAGGGTCGCGGTGTCGCTCACGTCAGCGCTCCACCAGCGCGACGCGGCGATTGTAGAGGTTCATCAGGAACGAGGTGACGAGGCTGATGGTGAGATAGACCGCCATGGTGATGACAACCACCTCGACCGCCTGTCCGGTCTGGTTGAGCACCGTGCCGGTGAAAATCTGCACCAGATCGGGATAGCCGATGGCGACCGCGAGCGAGGAGTTCTTGGTGAGGTTGAGGTACTGGCTGGTCAACGGCGGCACGATCACCCGCATCGCCAGCGGCACCACCACGAGCCGCAGCGTCGGCCCCGGACGCAGCCCGAGCGCATAGGCAGCTTCGGCCTGCCCCTTCGAGACCGCGAGGATGCCGGCGCGCACCACCTCGGCGATGAACGCCGCAGTGTAGATCACCAGCCCGAAAAGCAGCGCCATGAACTCCGGCAGCACTTCGATGCCGCCGCGGATGTTGAAGCGGCCCGCCTCCGGATAGACGAAGTCGACCGGGACACCGGACAGCACGAGCACGCCAAGCGGCAGCGCGAACACCAGAGCCAGCGTGATCCAGAGCACCGGCGCACGCTGACCGGTCCGCATCTGACGGCGTTTCGCCCAGATGCGAACGGCGATCGAGGCCAGGATTCCAACCAGCAGCGCAATCAGCGCCGCGCTGGCGCCTTCCTTGAATGTCGGCTGCGGCAGGAACAGCCCGCGATTGTTGAGGAAGCCGCCGCCCGGGATGAGCAGGCTTTCGCGCAGCTCCGGCAGCGCCTTGAGCACGGCGTTGTACCAGAACAGCAGTTGCAGCAGCAGCGGCAGGTTGCGGATCAGCTCGACGTAGGCGGCGGCAACCTTCGCCACCAACCAGTTCTTCGACAGCCGCGCGATGCCGATGATGAAGCCGAGGATGGTGGCGAACACGATGCCGAGGCCTGCGACCAGCAGCGTGTTGAGCAGGCCGACCCAGAACGCGCGGCCATAGGTCGAGGTGGTGGCGTATTCGATCAGCGTCTGGCTGATGTCAAAGCCGGCGGTATGCTCCCAGAAGCCGAAGCCCGACGCGATCTTGGCGCGCGCCAAGTTGTCCATCGCGTTGGTGACGGCGCCATAGACCAGAAAGCCGATCAGCGCGCACAGCAGCACCTGATAGGCGATGCCGCGAACCTTCGGATTGTAGATCAGCGGCGCTTTGGGCTTCCCGGTCTCGACGACGCTCATGCGGGCCGCCCCAGCCGAACTTCAGCGCTTCTCTGTCGAGCCAACTCAGAGCTGGCCCGACGCAACGGCCAAACCCACCCCGCCAACGCTCAGCGGATCGGTGGCGCGTATTGCAATCCGCCCTTGTTCCACAGCCCGTTGAGACCGCGTCCGATCTTGAGCGCCGAGCCCTGGCCGACGTTGCGCTCGAACGACTCGCCGTAGTTGCCGACCTGCTTGATGATCCGGTAGGCCCAGTCGTTGGTGAGGCCGAGCGCCTCGCCGTGCTTGCCTTCGGTGCCGAGCAGCCGCTTCACATCCGGATTGTCGGACTTCATGTGGTCGTCGACATTGGCCTTGCTGATGCCAAGCTCTTCGGCCGTGACCATGGCGTAGTGCGTCCACTTCACGATATCGAACCACTGGTCGTCGCCGTGGCGAACGACGGGTCCGAGCGGCTCCTTGGAGATGATCTCCGGCAGCACGATGTGATCGTTGGTGTTGGCCAGCCGTAACCGCTCGCCGGCAAGACCCGAGGCGTCGGTGGTGTAGGCGTCGCACCGGCTTGAGTCATAGGCTTTCAATGCTTCGTCCGCGGTCGCGAAGGTGACGGTCTTGAGCTTCATCTTGTTGGCGCGGAAATAGTCGGCGAGATTGAGCTCGGTGGTGGTGCCCTGTTGCACGCAGACCGCCGCGTCGTTGAGCTCGAGCGCAGAATTCACCTTGAGCGCCTTGCGCACCATGAAGCCCTGGCCGTCGAAATAGGTGATGGCAGTGAAGTTCAGACCGAGCGAAGTGTCGCGCGAGGAGGTCCAGGTGGTGTTGCGCGCGAGCACATCCACCTCGCCCGACTGCAACGCCGTGAAGCGATCCTTGGCGGTCAGCGGCACGAACTTGACCTTGGACGGATCATTGAAGATCGCCGCCGCGAGCGCGCGGCAGAACTCGACGTCGAGGCCGGTCCAGCGGCCCTGCGCGTCGGGCAGGCCGAAGCCGGCCAGCGTGCCGTTCGCGCCGCAGTGAACGACGCCCCTTGACTTGACGCTGTTCAGCGTTTGGGCGGATGCGGCCGATGCCGCGACGCCCAAAATCGCCGCCAGTGCCATGCGGATGACAACGCGTTTCATGACCGAAATCTCCCAGAACTCAGGCGCGACCCACCGGCACGTAGCATCAGGTGCCCGCAGGTCCCCCGGCATCCCCACGAATGAGCCATCAGAGGACGGCACGGGGGACAGGTCAAGGGGTTGCGGCGGCGCGAAATGACGCCGTAAATGCACCGGGCCTGCGAGGAAACACCGATGAACAAGGCGGAAGACGGCGTACCGAAGGCGGAGTTGAAGCCGGACACCAAGCTTGCGATCGGCGGCCGCGATCCGTTCGCGCATCACGGTTACGTCAACACGCCGGTCTATCACGCCTCCACCTTGCTCTACCGCACCGCCGAGGACTTCCTGGCCCGGCGGGGACAGTATTTCTATGGCCGCCGCGGCACGCCGACATCCGAAGCCCTGGCGCTGGCATTGCAGGAGATCGAAGGGCCGGCCTGCGCCGGCGTCGCCCTGCTGCCGTCCGGGCTCGCCGCGATCTCGGCCGCGCTGCTTTCGACGCTGAAGGCCGGCGACCACGTGCTCGTCACCGACAGCGTCTATGGTCCGACCCGCAAGTTCTGCGATTCCGTGCTCAGCCGTTACGGGGTCACCACCAGCTATTACGATCCGACGATCGGCGGGCGCATCGCCGAGCTGATGCAGCCGGACACCCGCGTGGTGTTCACCGAAGCGCCCGGCTCGCTGTCGTTCGAGATGCAGGACATCCCGGCGATCGCCGCCGCGGCCCACGCCCGCGGCGCGCTCGTGCTGATGGACAACACCTGGGCGAGCCCTTTGTATTTCCGCGCGCTCGACAAGGGCGTCGATCTCTCGATCCAGTCCGGCACCAAGTACATCGGCGGCCATTCCGACCTGATGCTCGGCACCGTGTCCGCAAACCAGGAAACCTGGTCGAAGCTGAAAGACATGGTGTTCGCGCTCGGGCTTTGCGTGGGGCCCGACGACATGAATCTGGGCCTGCGCGGATTGCGCACCATGGGCGTCCGCCTCGCCCGCCACTATGAATCCGGATTGAAGGTCGCGCGCTGGCTCGAACAGCGGCCGGAGGTGCTGCGTGTGCTGCACCCGGCGCTGCCGAGCGATCCGGGACACGCGATCTGGAAGCGCGACTTCACCGGCGCCTGCGGGTTGTTCGGCGTGGTGTTCAAGCCGGTGCTGGACAAGGCGGTGCACGCCTTCCTCAACGCGCTGACGCTCTACGGCATGGGCGCGTCATGGGGCGGCTACGAAAGCCTCGCCATCCCGTTCGATTGCGCGCCCTATCGCAGCGCGACGGCCTGGGCGCCGGGCGGGCCTGCCGTGCGCATCCATATCGGGTTGGAAGACGTGGGCGACCTGATAGCCGATCTCGAACGCGGCTTCGCCGCGTTTGCCGCCGCGCGCTGAACCCACAGCATTATTGGGCCGGCGGCTTACGCTCCTTGATGATGAGCATGATGTTGCGGACATAGATGATTGTCGCCAGGCCTTGGCCGAGGATGATCACCGGCTCGCGCTTGACGACGCCGTAGACCAGGGTCATCAGCCCTCCGCCCATCGAGAAGAACCAGAAAGCGAACGGGATGACGCTCTTGCCCGCGCGTTCGCTGGAGATCCACTGCACGACAAAGCGCGCCGCGAACAGCAATTGCGCACCGATGCCGAACACCAGCCAGAAGTCGAACTTGGCGACGAAGGCGTCATAGAACACCGCGCTGATTTCCTGGCCGATGGCAATGAGCATCAACGAACCTCCGTTGCGTCCGGCACGCGCTTCTTGCGGCGGATCAGCCACCACACGCCGCACAGGTCCAAAATACCGACCCACAGCCGGTCCCAGAAGCCGTAGTTCGACACGCCCGAATGCCGGGGCCGGTCGACGACATCCAGATAGCCGATGTCGCGGCCCTCGCGCTTGACCAATGCCGGCAGGAACCGGTGCAGCCCGTCGAACGACGGCAAGGCCAGGAAAACCTCGCGATAGAAGGCTTTCAACCCGCAGCCGGTGTCGCGGGTGCCGTCGCGCAGGATCGCGCCGCGCACGCCGTTGGCGACCCGCGACTGAAACTTCTTGAAGCCGGTCGCCTTGCGCCCGACCCGCTGCCCGGCGATCAGGCCGACGCGCGGCGCGCCGCGCTCCAGCGCCTCGATCAGCCCGGGAAGAAAAGCCGGATCGTTCTGTCCGTCGCCGTCGAGGGTGACGACCACCTCCGCACGCGCCGCCGCAACCCCGGTGCGCAAGGCCGCCGATTGTCCGCATGACGTCGCATGCTTGATCTGACGCAGCCAGCCGTGCTCCGCCATCAGCCGCTTGAGCTCGGCTTCGGTGCCGTCGGTCGAGCCGTCGTTGACATAGACGACCTCGAATTGGCGATCCGCCAGGGCTGCCGCAATCTCGGCGACCAGCGGCGCGATGTTGCCGGCCTCGTTCCGGACCGGAACGACGACCGAGACCGCGGGAGAATCGGCGCTGGTATCGCTCATGGAACGCGAGCTTCTAGGCAGACAGCAGCTTGCGGGCAACTGCTTTGATGCGCCGCCAGGACGGGCCCGGCAGGGCCTGCACGCTGCCGTCGCTCATCACGGCAAAGCCGAGCCGCCGCGTGGCGAACCAGTTGCGCACCAGCAGCGCCCCGATGGTGCCGACGATGGCGCCGGCGATGACGTCGCTCGGATGATGCGCGACGACCACGATCCGGCTCATCGCGATGACTCCGGCATAGATCCACATCACCATCCGCGCCCTGGGCCAGATCGCGCCAATGGCAACGGCCGCAGCGAAGGCCGTGGTGGCGTGGCCGGACGGCAGGCTGGCGTGATCGGACCGCCAAACCCAAAGCTGATAGGCCCAGGTGTCATCACCGGTGACGAACGGCCGCGCGCGCCCGATCAGCCGCTTGATGACGGCCACGAACAGCCCCGGCACGGCGATGGCCGCGAACACAAAGCCGAGCCGCACCGCCAGGGATGCCAGCACGCCATGAACCAGGCGCGGCATGATGCGCGTGTCGAGCACGGCGATCGCGACCAGCAGCAGCCCGATCGGCCACAGGAACCATCCCGACAGGCCGAGATCGGTGATGTCGTCGAACACTGAAATGAGCGACGGCGGCAACCCGCGGACCCGCGCGATCGACCAGGGGTCGAGCATCATCATGGTCGCGGCCAATACGAGAATCGCAATCGCGGCGCCGATCGCAAGCCGCGCGAAAGCGGGCCACGCCGGCCGATGCGCATCGGTGCGCGGCGTGCGAACCGCGGCCGCGAACGCCGCCGCGACATTCGCGCCGAACCGCCGCAAGCGGGACGTGCCCGCCGCTCCGTTGCCGCCGATCCCGGTCGCGCTCATGGCGCGACTCCGGAGCGGTACACCGTGATCGTGTTCCAGCGGCCGGTGGCGAGATTGACGCCTTCAATCCGCCGCCCTGGCGCATAACGCAGACCGATGGCGTCGGCGCGCCGCAGGAAGCTGCGCTCCTGCCGTGATTCAATCAGCGCGAAACGGCAGCCGCCCTGTCGCAGAAAATCAGCGGCCCCGGCGCCGTCGGTGAGCCGGGTCGAGGTGCCGGCGAGGAACACCAGGCTCGGCTCGTGATAGCCCGCGGCCGCGGCCACCGGATTCGGACAGCCGGCGTCGCGCAGCACGCGCACCAGCGCCGCGCTCGGAAACAGTCCGGGCAGCGAAGGCATGATCACGCCATAGACCGTGATCGCGATCAGCACCGATGCGACCATCGCGCGCAGCAGCGAGCGCTCGGCGCCGTCGGCGTCAAACAGCCGCCAGGCCAGCAGCCCGAAAATCACCGCGCCCGCCGCGAACGGCCAGGCGAGCAGCCCGAGTTGCCGGCCGAACACCATGAAACCGACGACGCCGCCGATGCCGATGATCACCGGCAGCACAAAAAACCAGGTCGCACCGCGCGCCAGCCAGCGCTCGCGCGCCAGCATGTGCTGATCGACGACGCCCGCGATCAGGATCGCGATCGCCGGATAAAGCGGCAGCACGTAGTGCGGCAGCTTGGTCACCAACAGCTCGAACACGATCCAAGCCGGCACGATCCAGGCGAGCAGAAAGCGCGCCCCTTTCTCGCGCCGCACCGCCCACAGGCTCGGCGTCGCCATGACGGCGAGCGCCGAAGCGGGCCAGAAGGTCAGCCAGAACAGCGCGAAGTAGTAGCCCGGCGGCGCGCCGTGGGCTTCCTGGGAGCTGGCGATCTTGCCGAGCAGATCATGGCCGATCGATTCCGCGAGGAAGCTCTCGCCGGCGCGGCTGAGGATGGCGAGGAACCAGGGCAGCACGAGAACGATCAGCCAGGCGCTGCCCAGAAGCGGCCGCAACGCCAGCAGCCACCGCGCCGACCGGTCGACGATCGCCAAGGTCGCGACGGTGAGCCCCACGACCATCAGGATCAGCGGGCCCTTCAGCAGGATGCCGGCGGCCAAGGCGGTCCAGAAGATCACCGGTAGGGTCCAGTCGGTGCCGGGCTGAGCCGGCCGGCGTTCGCTGAGGTAGACGCGCGCCATCGCGCCCATGGCGGCGAGAATGGTCGCGAGCAGCATGGCGTCGGTCTTCGCCAGCCGCGCTTCGACC
>CAMDEB010000010.1 GCA_945893085.1 Rhodoplanes serenus
CAGCACGCCCATGCGCTCGACTTTCAGGATCACCTTGCCGTCGATCGCGGTGTCGCAACTCTGGTGCGTCGGGGCGATGAAGAAATCGGCGGGGTCGTCGTCGGTCGCCCATTTCAGGCGCGCGTGTGCCTCGGCCTCCTTCTCGAACGGAAGGCGCTCGCCGCAGACCGCGACGAAATAGGTCCGCGCGCTTCGCGGATTCTCGCGATCGAGGAAGCTCTCCAGCTCGGCCACCATCTCGTGCATGCCGTTGACCCAATAGTCGGTGTCGTAGCGCTGCGCGGCGCCGGAGAGCCCGCCGACGATCGGGTTGAAGAACAGATACTCGTAAGGGTGCAGCCGCACGAGCACGCTCGCGGTGAACAGGAACCAGACGCCCAGGGCGGCGGCGGCCGCATGGGCCAGTGCGCGGCGGCGGGCCTCGATCCATCGCAGCGCCGTGTCGAAGCCGATCCCGGCCAGCACGGCGAGCGGCGGCACCACGAACATGAAGTGCCGCATGCCGCTGAACGCCGGGCCGTGGCTGGTCACCTCGCAGATCACCGGGAACAGCGCGATGAATGCGATGAATGCGGTCTCGCGCGCTCGCTCGGCGGCGCGCGCGAAAATCGAACGCTTCAAGCCGGTCGCCAGCAGCAGGCCAAGGACCGCGCCGAACAACAGCACCAGCGGCAGCTTGATGCCGAGATAGACCGGCACGTACCAGCGCGGCACGTCCGCCATCAGATAGGTTTCGCCGGAGAGCAGCGTCTTGATGGGATAATGGAAGTGCGCGAACGCGAACAGGCCGCGGATCGGATTGAACGGGTCGAGCACCGCCCACGGCCACGCCGCGATCATGATCAGATAGCCGAGCACGAAGCCCGGCAGCAATGACAGCAGCGAGCGGGCAACGTAACGCGCGCTCTCCCTGCCGATGACCGGTCGCGGCTGGGCATGCAGCGCGACGGCGATCAGCGCATAGAACAGCAGGAACACGCCGAGCGCGCGCTGGCCCAGCGCCGCGCCGAGCACCAGGCCGAACAGCAGGACGTCACTGAGCCGCGCCCGCGGCAGATCGCGCGCCGCGCGAAGCAGGAAATAGGTCGCCCCCATCATCGCGGCGGCAAACGGGATATCCTTGGTGTGGTTGAACATCGCGCCGAACCAGGGCCCGCAGACCGCGAGCGCGAGCGCCGCGAACGCGCCGGCGCGCGGGCCGGCAATCAGCCGCGCCGTGGCCCAGACAGCGGCGATGCCGCCGACGCCGATCACCGCGCAGAGCACGTGCCGGATGAGATAGATGTCGGCCGGGATGACGCGGCCGAGCAGGATCGCGACGACGTCGAACAATCCGCCGTAGAGGTACAGGTTTTTGAATTGGAACACCGTCAGGTCGGTCATTCCGCTGGCGTAGTAGGCGAGAATGAGCTCGCCATAGCGGTGCTGCACCTCCTCGTCGTTGGAGATCGCGTAGTCGCGGACCGTAAGCAGCACGATAACAAACAGCGCCGAGAACAGCAGCGCCGACGCCAGATCGAATGCATCGAAGCGTGCGAGTTGCGACCTCAGGCGAAGTATGAGACGGCCCGGCACGATCGGCTCACCGCGAGTTGGACGTTACGCTTAGGCATTGTGCGCGGGATGCGACGGGTTTGTCATGCTGCACCCGCACAATCGAGAACCGCCGCAACCAACGCATCATGCATACCGCTGCAATTCCACGCAGGATCGGGGCAAATTCGCGCGGATCGCTGAACAATTGTTCACTTCGTTCGCTGACTTGTCGCGACCGCCCGCGACCACAGGCCGCGCGTGCGTGATCGCGCTCGCCTCCGCAGGGCGGCTTGTCTAACATGCGGCACAACGCTTGGGCTTGGATCGGAAGGCCGCACCCTTGATACAATTTGTCCTGAGCGCGCTGCTTGGCGCGATCCTGGTCATGACCGCAGCCGCACCGGCGCGTGCGCAAGGATTCGATCGGCCGGGCGGAGACTACACGCGCTTCGTGGTCCCCTCCGGAGATCCGGCCGTCTGCGCGGCCCGTTGCGACCGCGATGGACGCTGCCGCGCCTGGACGTTCTCCTATCCCGGCACCGGCGCCGTGGGCGGCAGCAACAGCGCCGTGTGCTATCTGAAGAACGTGGTGCCGGCGCGGGTCGAGAACGCCTGCTGCGTCTCCGGCGTCAAGGGTGCCGGCCTGGTCGAGACGCGCAGCGGCCCGGTCGAGACGGCGATCGACCGCTATGGCGGCGACTACCGCAGTTTCGAGCTTGCCTCCGATCCCAGCGGCGAAAGCTGCAAGCAGGCGTGCGAGGGCGACAATCGCTGCCGCGCCTGGACCTATGCGCGGCCGGGCTACGGCGGGCCTTCGGCGCGCTGCTATCTCAAGGAAAAAATCACCCGCCCGCGGCGCAAGCCGTGCTGCATGTCGGGCGTGGTGCGATAGCGTCTTATCAGCCTATGCCTTGCGGCTGTTGGGCTTCCAGCATGGCCTTGGCCAGCAGCTGGACGTCGCGCTCGAGCTTTTGACACTGCGCAACGAGGCTTATGCATTGCAAGGAATGCGCGGCGAGCATGTAATGCGCGATGCCTGATGGTGGTTCCGCCTGCCCGCCTTCAACGACCGCCGGACGCCTTCAGCCCGTGCCGCCGACCGTGATCTTGTCCATCCGCAGCGTCGGCTGGCCGACGCCGACCGGCACGCCCTGGCCGTTCTTGCCGCAGGTGCCGATGCCGGTGTCGAGCTCGAGATCGTTGCCGACCATGCTGATGCGATGCAGATCGGTTGGTCCGTTGCCGATCAGCATGGCGCCCTTGAGCGGTGCGCCGAGCTTGCCGTTCTCGATCTTGTAGGCCTCGGTGACCTGGAACACGTACTTGCCCGAGGTGATGTCGACCTGTCCGCCGCCGAAGTTGACGGCGTAGATGCCGTTCTTCACCGACGCCAGAATCTCGGCGGGGTCGCGGCCGCCGGCCAGCATGTAGGTGTTGGTCATGCGCGGCATCGGCACGTGAGCATGGCTTTCGCGCCGCCCATTACCGGTCGGCTGCATGTTCATCAGCCGCGCGTTCTGCCGGTCCTGCATGTAGCCGACCAGGATGCCGTCCTCGATCAGCACGGTGCGGTTGGTGGCGGTGCCCTCGTCGTCGATCGAGAGCGAGCCGCGACGGCTCGACATCGTGCCGTCGTCGACCACGGTGACGCCCTGGGCGGCGACCTGCTGACCCATCAGGCCGGCGAAGGCCGAGCTCTTCTTACGGTTGAAGTCGCCTTCGAGGCCGTGGCCGACGGCCTCGTGCAGCATCACGCCCGGCCAACCGGGGCCGAGCACGACATCCATCTCGCCGGCCGGCGCCGGAACCGAGTCGAGATTGATGAGAGCCTGGCGAACCGCCTCGTCGACGGCATTTTCCCAGCGCTTGGTGACGATGAATTGCTGATAGCCCTCGCGCCCGCCGTAGCCGAAGGAGCCGACCTCCTGCCGCTCGCCCTGGCCCGCGACGACGGAAACGTTGACGCGCACCAGCGGGCGGATGTCGCGGTAGGTCGCGCCGTCCGGCCGCACGATCTCGACCACCTGCCATGACGCGGCGATGCTCGCCGTGACCTGACGTACCCGCGCGTCCTTGCCGCGGGCATAGGCGTCGATCGATTCCAGGAGCTTCACCTTGGCATCGAAGCCGGGGGCGGCGAGCGGGTTGTCGTCGCTGTAAAGCTTGCGATTGGTGCGTGCCGGGGCCTCGGCATAGTTGCCGGAATGGCCGCCCTTGACCGCGCGCACCGCATCGGCCGCGCGTGCGATCGCCGCTTCCGACACATCGGAGGCGTGGGCGTAGCCGACCGCCTCGTCCTTCACCGCGCGGAGCCCAAAGCCCTGGTTGGTGTCGTAGGTCGCGGTCTTCAGCCGGCCGTTGTCGAACGCCAGCACCTCGGATTGCTTGTATTCGAGGAACAACTCGCCGTCGTCGGCGCCTTCGAGGCCGCGGGTGATCAGCTTGCCGACGCGGTCGCGGTCGAGGCCGGCGCGGTCGATCAGGGAGGAGGTGGGATTCATGCGGACTGCTCCTGGGCTCTCGCAAAGATAGGGAGCCGGTGGTCATCCGAACAGGCCACCGCGTCGCCTGTGAATTACCGCGCTTGGAACCGGCTCGGCCGGCGAAGTGTTGGAGTCATTGACAACAGGGCGTGCTGTTGTTAAGATGTCCAACATGAAGGCTGCGATCCTTCTCGATGAGCGCCACATCGTCGCCGCGGACGCCTTCGTCGAGATCGTGGTCTGGCGACTGCCGGGTCCAGCGAAGGGTTCGGCGCATTCCTTCAAGTATCGCTTGGCGCTGGTGGTCGGAGGCGAATGCGTTTTGCGCTACGACAACGAGGCCGGGAAGGGCGATCACCGGCATGCGGGCGGCACCGAAGCGCCATACCGGTTTAGTGGCTACGAACGATTGGTGTCCGATTTTTGGGCCGAAGTTGAATCGTGGAGGCAACGATGAAGACGGTCACGCTGGAGCTTGCATCGGTCGATGACGTGAAGCGTCGAGTCTTGGATGCGTTCAAGGGAAAAAAGCAGAAAGCGCGGATCAGCTTCACATCGCCCGAGCTGCTCTGGAAGGTTTTGACCGCCAAACGCTGGGATCTGCTGAGGGCGATGGCGGGACGCGGTCCCATGACGATCCGCGAGGCTGCGCGCCGAGTGTCGCGCGACGTCAAAGCCGTGCACAGCGACGTGCATGCCATGCTTGCTTGCGGATTGCTGGACAAGACCAAGAACGGCCGGATCGAGTTTCGCTTCGACGCCGTACACGTGGATTTCACGCTGCGCGCGGCGTGAGGGTCCGGCAATTTCAACCTAAGACACGAATCGCACCGAAATTGTACCCACAGGATCGAGCACGTAGTCGATGCCGGTCTCGCCCGGCTCCAGGATCATCGGCGCGGTCAGCGAACCGCAGATGATGAACTGGCCGGCGCGCAGCCGGTCGCCCATCGCACCCACCACATCGGCGACATGCTGCACGGTGGCGACGATCGGGCCGATATTGATCTCAAGATCGGCCGGGACGGGGACATCCTTGCCGCTGCGGGTGACGCGGCCCGTCAGGCCGTCGAGGCGCGCGCCGGCGCGGCTGTCGTCGCGCGGCCCGACGATGACGTGACGTTGGAAAATGTCGCCCGCCAGGATGCTTTCGATGTCGTCGGTCGGGCCGTCCATGTCGGCGAGCTCGACCGCGGGCGCCAGCGCGGAAATGGCGGCGCGGGCGGTTTCCCGGTCGGCGCCTGGGGGCAGGTCGCGCCCCATGAACGCGGCGATCTCGACTTCGGCCGCGGCCTTGGTCCAGCCCTTGAGCGGAACCATTGCGCCCGAGGCAAGCTGCGCGCGGTCGAGCAGGAATCCGACCAGCGGCATGTCGATGCCGAGCTTGGCCTTCGATGCCGGCGCGCCGAAGCCGACCTTCCAGCCGATCTGCTTGGCGCCCTCGGCGAGACGTTTCTTGCGCAGCTCGAACAGCGACTGCATGCCCTTGGCGATGCGTGGATTGTTCAGCGTCGCGCTCATCACTTGTGTCCTTCCGGCGACACTTCGTAGCCCGATGCGTCGATCGAGCCCGCACCCATCCAGCCCCAGACCAGCACCACGTCCTCGCTCGAGGTGTTGTTGAAGCCGTGCCAGCAGCCGCGCGGCGAGTAGACCACGTCGCCTTGGCCCGAGGGATCGAGACCCTTGTCGGTGATGATGTGACCCTTGCCCTTAAGCACGATGAAGAACTCGTCGCAGTTGTGATGGCGGTGGCACTCGTGGCTCGCGCCCGGCTTGAGCACGGTCCAGCCGACGACGTGATCGGCGCCCGCCGACCTCTTGTCGATCAGGAACTGCACCTGCATGTCGATCCAGCCGTCGTCGCGCTTGAGGCCCTCGACCTTCGGCACGTCGCGGATGTTGGTGCGGTACATCGCGGCGCCCAACTTGGCGCTGGTGATTCCGGTGGCCGCTTTCACCGCCTTGGCGAGCGCCGCCCCGATTTTCTCGGCGTTGGATGTCATGATTGTCCTCCAGAATCTTGCCCGCCCAGTCGTCGATACACTTCATGCGCCACGACGAAATCGTTGCGATCGATGCCGAGGCCGCGGCAAGCATTCATCATCTCGTTGGCGGCGGCGGCGAGCGGCACCGGACTGCCGAGCCTGCGGCCGAGATCGAGCGCCAGCATCATGTCCTTCTGCTGCAGCGTCACGTCGGCGAGCGGCACCTCGGGCATCTGGCCTTCGAGGATGAACGGCCCGCGATAGCCGAGCACCGGCGCCGCGGCGACGCTTTTCAGGATCGCATCGACGGCGATCGCGCGGCCGACGCCGCCCTTCTCCGCCAGCGCCACCGCTTCGCCGAAGCAGATCACCTCGACCATCAGCAGGAGGTTCACCGCGATCTTCATCTGGCAGGCCAGGCCGTTGCCGCCGATGTGCATGACCTTCGGCCCGATCGCGAGCAGCACCGGCTTCGCCCGCTCGAACGCGGCCGCGTCGCCGCCGATCATCACCGAGGCGTTGCCGGCCTTGACGGTGACCGGGCTGCCCGACAGCGGACCGTCCAGCATGATCGAGCCTGCCGCCGCGAATTCGGCCGCGACCGCGCGGCTCGCATCCGGATCGATCGTGCTCATGTCGATGTAGATGCCGCCCTTGCGCAGACCGGAAATGATTCCGTCCTTGCCGAGCGCCACGGCCTTGACCGCAGCGGCGTCGGTGACGATCGAGAACACCATCTCCGATTGCTCCGCGACCGCGCGCGGCGTGTCCGCGAAGCGCATGCCGGCGTCGATCAGGGGCTTGGCCTTTTCCCGCGAGCGGTTCCAGCCGGTGACGTTATGACCGGCGGTCATAAGCCGGGGCACGATCAGCGCACCCATGGCTCCGAGGCCGACAAATCCAATGTTCACGTGTTTCTCCCCGCGTCGTCATGCCCGGCCTTGTGCCGGGCATCCACGCCTTCCTTGTCGAGCACCACTAAAGGCGTGGATGGCCGGGACAAGCCCGGCCATGACGTGGAGAGATTGCTGCGTCCAGAACGTCAGGGCAGCTTGTCAAAGCCTTCGCCGAATCCCTTCAGGCTCATCGGGAAGCCGATGCCCTCTTCCGGCGTCTGGAAGATGATGAAGGTTGCGGTCTGGCCGGTGCGCAGTTTGCCGACCAGCGTGTCGTCCATGATGACCTCGGCGACGCAGCCGTTGGGCACGCAGCGCACGAAGCCGGCCCGGCCGATCTCGGCGTTGTCGACCTTCAGCCCGAGGCCGGAGGGCAGCAGCACGCCCGGCGGCGCGATCACGCGCATCAGGCGGGTCTTGCGGTCGGCGGTCTTCAGCACGATCACGGTCAAGCCGATATTGGGCCGGTCCTCGGCGGTGACGCTCTGGATCAGGGCGCATTGCTCGCCCTGGGCGCCCGGCGGGGTGTCGCAGCGGATCTGCCAGTCGCTGTGGACGGAGCGCACCGCGCCCTGGGCCGCGGCCTCGTGGGTCGGAGCAGCCAGCGCGATTGCGAATCCCAGAGCGATGCCCCGTGCGGCCCGGTGCGCCAGCCTGTGGAGGCGGAATTTGCCCATGATCCAGTCCCTGACCGGCCGGAATCCCGGCAACCGCGCTCGAATCGCGGTCTCTTGGATATCACCGCGCGCCCCAAATTTCACCACCACGGCGGGTCTGCCATGTCAAGAACGGGACGCTCCCAAAGCCAGGCACAGCCCGGTCCGGCGGTATAAACAGATTATCGCATCACAGAAGCCTTGAGGCACATTGCGAGTGCGCCGGAATTATGGTTTGAGAGGCTCGGGAAACCCCCTCCCGCCGCACCGCCTGCCGAGGAGCGCGGCCCCCTACGGGCGCCTGACCGAAGCGGGTAATTGACCTGCATCAACGCCGGGCCGGTGCGGACACAACCGAATTCGTCGAAGGAGCGAAGACGAGAATGCTGGTGCTCAAACGGTTGGCCGCCGTGGCGGCTGCGATCACGCCGATTCTCGCGGGCTGCGGGGCCGCTCTTGCCGGCGTCGGGCAGCCTTCGCCCTGGCAGATGGGGTTCCAGCAGTCGGTGACCCCGGTCATGGACAATGTCGTGTGGTTCCACGACTTCCTGCTCTGGCTGATCACCGCCATCACCCTGTTCGTGCTGATCCTGCTGGTGATCGTGGCGGTGCGCTTCAATTCGCGCGCCAATCCGACGCCGTCGCGGACCACGCACCACACGCTGCTCGAAGTGGCATGGACGGTGATTCCGGTGGTGATCCTCACCGCGATCGCGATTCCCTCGTTCAAGCTCCTGTTCCTGCAAACCACGATTCCGCCGGCGGACCTCACGGTGAAGGCGACCGGCAAGCAGTGGTATTGGAGCTACACCTACCCGGACAGCAAGTTCGAGTTCGATTCCGTGATGCTGCAGGACAAGGACCGCAAGCCCGATCAGCCGCGCCTGCTCGCGGTCGACAACGAGATGGTGGTGCCGGTCAACAAGGTGGTGCGCGTCCAGGTCATCGGCGCGGAGGTGATCCACGCCTTCGCCGTACCGTCATTCGGCATCAAAATCGACGCCGTGCCCGGTCGGCTCAACGAGACCTGGTTCAAGGCGACCCGCGAGGGCGTGTACTACGGCCAGTGCTCCGAGCTGTGCGGCAAGGACCACGCCTATATGCCGATCGCGGTGCGCGTGGTGAACGACAAGGAGTTCGCCTCTTGGCTCGATCAGGCGAAGAAGAGATTTGCCGGCAACGAAGCGCCGCGGGCAACGACGCTCGCCGCGGCGAAGTAAACGCTTTCGCGACGGCACGACATCTGCGGGCGACAACGACAAGTCGAAGGGTTTGACGATGGCAACGACGGCTCACGGCGCACACGGCGACCACGCGCATGACGACCATGCGCATCACACCCCGACCGGGTGGCGCCGCTTTGTCTATTCGACCAACCACAAGGACATCGGCACGATGTACCTGGTGTTCGCCATGGTCGGCGGCCTGATCGGCGGCTTCATGTCGATCGCCATGCGCATGGAGCTGCAGTTCCCCGGCCTGCAGATTTTCCACGACAGCCATCAGTTCAACGTGTTCACCACCGCGCACGGCCTGATCATGATCTTCTTCATGGTGATGCCGGCGCTGATCGGCGGCTTCGGCAACTGGATCGTGCCGCTGATGATCGGAGCGCCCGACATGGCGTTCCCGCGCATGAACAACATCTCGTTCTGGCTGCTGCCGGCCTCGTTCACGCTGCTGCTGATCTCGGCGTTCGTCGAGGGCGAGCCGGGCGCGCCGGGTGTCGGCGCCGGCTGGACGATCTATGCGCCGCTGTCGAGCATCGGCCATCCGGGACCGGCGGTCGACTTCGCCATCCTGTCGCTGCATATCGCCGGCGCGTCCTCGATTCTGGGCGCCATCAACTTCATCACCACCATCTTCAACATGCGCGCGCCCGGCATGACGCTGCACAAGATGCCGCTGTTCGTGTGGTCGCAGCTCGTCACCGTGTTCCTGCTGCTGCTGTCGCTGCCGGTGCTCGCCGGCGCGATCACCATGCTGCTCACCGACCGCAACTTCGGCACCACGTTCTTCACCGCCGACGGCGGCGGCGACCCGATCCTGTTCCAGCACCTGTTCTGGTTCTTCGGCCACCCGGAAGTCTACATCCTGATCGTGCCGGGCTTCGGCATCGTCAGCCAGGTGGTGTCGACGTTCTCCCGCAAGCCGGTGTTCGGTTATCTCGGCATGGCCTACGCCATGGTCGCGATCGGCGGCATCGGCTTCGTGGTGTGGGCGCACCACATGTACACGGTCGGCATGTCGACCGGCGCGCAGGCCTATTTCATCGCCGCGACCATGGTGATCGCGGTGCCGACCGGCGTGAAGATATTCTCCTGGATCGCCACCATGTGGGGCGGCTCGATCGAGTTCAAGACGCCGATGCTGTGGGCGGTCGGATTGATCTTCCTGTTCACCGTCGGCGGCGTGACCGGCGTGGTGCTGGCCAACGCCGGCGTCGATCGCGTGCTGCAGGACACCTACTACGTAGTGGCGCACTTCCACTACGTGCTGTCGCTCGGCGCGGTGTTCGCCGTGTTCGCCGGCTGGTACTACTGGTTCCCGAAGATCACAGGCTACATGTACAACGAGACCATCGGCAAGCTGCACTTCTGGCTGACCTTCGTCGGCGTCAACATAGTGTTCTTCCCGCAGCACTTCCTCGGGCTTGCCGGCATGCCGCGCCGCGTCGCCGATTATCCGGATGCTTTCGCCGGCTGGAATTACGTCTCCTCGATCGGCGCCTATGTCTCGGCCGCCGGCCTCGGCGTGTTCATCTTCGGAATGATCCTGGCCTTCGTGCGCAAGGAGAAGGCCGCCGACAATCCGTGGGGCGCCGGCGCCACCACGCTGGAATGGACGCTGCCGTCGCCGCCGCCGTTCCACCAGTTCAACGTGCTGCCGCGGATCAAGTGATGTCGCTCGCGAGCGAAAGCGCCGAACTCGCGCCGCCGCCGTTGCGGGCCGAGATCGCGCGTGCCGAGCCGGGCATGGCCGGCGTCGGCGACTACTTCGCGCTGATGAAGCCGCGGGTGATGTCGCTCGTGGTGTTCACCGCGTTGGTCGGCCTCGTCGTCGCGCCGACGCATCTGCATCCGGTCCTGAGTTTCACCGCGCTGCTGTGTATCGCGGTCGGCGCCGGCGCGGCTGGTGCGCTGAACATGTGGTACGACGCCGACATCGACGCGGTGATGGAGCGCACCGCCGACCGGCCGGTTCCGGCGGGCCGCGTGCAGCCGGGCGAGGCGCTTGCGTTCGGCATGACGCTCGCGGTCGGTTCGGTGGCGCTGCTCGGCCTGATGGTCAACTGGCTGGCGGCCGGGCTGCTCGCCTTCACCATCTTCTTCTACGTCGTGGTCTACACGATGTGGCTCAAGCGCTGGACGCCGCAGAACATCGTGATCGGCGGCGCCTCCGGCGCGTTCCCGCCGATGATCGGCTGGGCGGCCGCGACCGGCGGCATCGGCATCGAGGCGTGCCTGCTGTTCCTCATCATCTTCTTCTGGACGCCGCCGCATTTCTGGGCGCTGTCGCTCTATCGCACCGACGATTACGCCCGCGCCAACATTCCGATGTTGCCGGTGGTCGCCGGCGTGGAGGAGACGCGGCGGCAGATCCTGCTCTACAGCCTGGTGCTGGCGCCGATCGGCGCGTCGCCGTGGCTCCTGGGATACGCTTCACTGGCCTACGGCATCGTCGCGACCGTGAGCGGCGCGCTGATGATCGTGCTGTCGCTGCGGCTCAAGCGCGCGCCCGCCGGTCCTGCCGCCGAGCAGGCGGCCAAGCATCTGTTTGCGTTTTCGATCCTCTATCTTTTCGTGCTGTTCGCCATGCTCCTGATCGGGCAGGGACTGGGCAGTCCCTCTTGGCGTGTGTTCGGATGAGGCTCGTGATGAGTGAGCAACCGGGCGAGCCGGGCATCGTGCTGACGGCGGAGCAGAAGCGCCGCCGCCGCGCCCGTTCGATCGCGCTCGCGTTGATCCTCGGCGCCCTGGTGCTGCTTGTTTACGTGGTCACCATCGTCAAGCTCGGACCGGGCGTGCTGGTCCGGCCGCTATAGAGAACGACATGACCGACCAGCCGATATCGCCCGCCCGCCGCCGCGACCTGGTTGTCGCCGCCGCCTGCGGCGCGTTCGTCGCCTGCATGGTCGGCATGGCCTACGCCGCGGTGCCGCTCTACGACTGGTTCTGCCGCGCCACCGGGTTCAACGGCACCACGCAGGTCGCCACCTCGGCGCCGAGTTCCGTTCTCGACCGCAAGATCACCGTGCGGTTCGACGCCAACATCGGCCCCGGCTTGCCGTGGCGCTTCGCGCCGGAGCGAACCTCGATCGAGGTCAGGCTCGGCGAGGTCGTGACGGTCGAATATCTCGTCGTCAACGAGGCGGCGCGCGAGACCGTGGGGCTTGCGGCCTACAACGTCACCCCGCTCAACCTCGGTGTGTATTTCCAGAAGATCAACTGCTTCTGCTTCACCGACCAGCGGCTCAAGGCCGGCGAGAAGCGGGAGATGCCGGTTGTGTTCTACATCGATCCGGCGCTGGCGAAGGATGCCGACGGCGCCGATCTCGACACCATCACGCTCTCCTACACCTTCTATCCGCAGCGCGAGTCGCAGCGGCCGGTGGCGGAGGCCGCGCCGGCCAGCCGGCCGGGACGAATTTAACGCATGATCCCGAAAAGTGGACTCCGGTTTTCGGATAAGATCATGCGTATGCTTTAACGGAGACTGCAATGGCCGACGCGCACGCCAAGCCACAACACGACTATCACCTCGTCGATCCGAGCCCGTGGCCCGCGGTCGGCGCGGTTTCCGCCTTCGTGCTCGCGGTCGGGGCGATCGGCTGGATGCACCACATGGTCCCCGGAGCGCCGCTGGTGTTCGCAGCGGGTGCGGTCGGCGTGCTCTACACCATGCTGAGCTGGTGGCGCGACGTGATCCGCGAGGCGGAGCATGACGGTCATCACAGCCGCGTGGTGCAGATCTCGCATCGCTACGGCATGATCCTGTTCATCGCCTCCGAGGTGATGTTCTTCGTTGCCTGGTTCTGGGCCTATTTCAACGTCGCGCTGTTTCCGACCGACGTGCACCAGGTGCTGCGCGGCGAGTTGATCGGCCACGTCTGGCCGCCGGTGGCGAGCCCCGACGGCAAGTTCCGCGGCACGTTCGATCCGTGGCATCTGCCGCTGCTAAACACGCTGATCCTGCTCACATCCGGCACCACGGTGACCTGGGCGCATCACGCGCTGCTGCACGGCGACCGCAAGGGCCTGATCAACGGCCTGTGGCTGACCGTCATTCTCGGCGCGCTGTTCACCTGCGTGCAGGCCTATGAGTACGCCCACGCCGCGTTCAACTATTCGGGCCACATCTATGGCGCGACCTTCTTCATGGCGACCGGCTTCCACGGCGCGCATGTGCTGATCGGCACCGTTTTCCTGATCGTCTGCCTGATCCGCGCCTATGCCGGCCACTTCTCGCCGACCCAGCACCTCGGCTTCGAGTTCGCCGCCTGGTACTGGCATTTCGTCGACGTGGTCTGGCTGTTCCTGTTCGCCTGCATCTACGTCTGGGGCGGCGGCACGCCGCTGGCGCACTAAAGGCGCTTTTCGATGCCAAGAAAGGGGCGGCGCGAGCCGCCCCTTTTGCGTTAGAGAGACATGATGACCGACGCGCCACCGCTCTCGCCGTTCCAGACCGGACTCGCTTGCCGCTGTCCGCGCTGCGGCAATGGCCGGCTGTTCCAGGGCTTCCTGACGTTGTGCCCGCAATGCGAGGCGTGCGGGCTCGACTGTGCTTGCGCCGATGCCGACGACGGACCGGCGGTGCTGGTGATCTTTCTCGCCGGCTTCGTCGTGGTCGGCAGCGCGCTGGTGGTCGAAATTCTCTATGAGCCGCCATTCTGGCTGCATGCGCTGCTGTGGCTGCCGCTGATCCTCGCCACCACGCTGCTGCCGCTCCGGCCGTTGAAGGGCGTGATGATCGCTCTGCAGTATCACCACCGGACCGCCGAAGGCCGGCGCGAAGGAGCGTAACGTGCGCTGGGCGGACAGGCGCATCGTGCTGCCGGGCCTGATCGCGATCGCCGGCCTCGCCGTTCTGATCGGGCTCGGCACCTGGCAGCTCGAGCGCAAGGCCTGGAAGGACGCGCTGATTGCGACGTTGGCGAAACGGCTTGCGGCGGCCGCGGACGATCTGCCGCCGCCCGATGGCTGGAGTTTCCTCGATCCGGCCGACCACGAATTCCGCCGCGTCTCGTTCCCGGCCGAGATGGTGAAGACCGAACTGCTGCAGCATCAGGAGGCGCGCGTCTACACCAGCGGCTCGGCGCTGCGCGACGACGTCAAGACTCCCGGCTACTTCGCCTTCGCGCCCGCGCGGCTGTCCGGCGGCAGCATCGTCGTCGTCAACCGCGGCTATGTGCCCAATCCGCATCCCAACGCGCAGACCAGGCCGCTCGGCGAGATCGACGGCGTGGTCGATCTGGTCGGCGTCCTGCGCTGGCCGGAATCGCCAGGCTGGTTCGTCGCCTCGCACAATGCCCAGGACGATCTGTGGTTCGTGCGCGATCCGGCGGCGATGGCCGCGGCCAAGAACTGGGGCGAGGTGGCGCCGTTTTATATCGAGCTGGAAACGCTGGAGCCGCCGGGCGGCTTGCCCAAGCCGGGAAGGCTCAAGGTCAATCTGCCGAACAACCATCTGCAATACGCGCTGACCTGGTACGGGCTGGCATTGGTCTTGGTGGTGATTTTCGCGATTTGGGCGGCAGGCCGCCGGCGCGAACGGCCGGCATGAGCCATCGCTCTCCGACTGCTGAAAAACGACAATAATTGTGTGATATCAATGTTTTATCCGTTTCCTTGTGAAAGCCATAGCTTGCCTCTAGTGTCCGGCTAGCAGCCTCAAGGACCGCCCGTGCGCTACGTTTCCACCCGCGGCGAAGCCCCGCCGCTCGGCTTCAGTGACGTCACGCTCGCGGGTCTGGCCCGCGACGGCGGTCTCTATGTGCCGGAATCCTGGCCGCGGCTGTCCCCGCAGACCATCGCCTCATTCGCTGGCCGGCCCTATGCCGAGGTGGCAGTCGAGGTGATCCGGCCGTTCGTCGGCGACACCATCTCCGAGGCCGACCTGTCGCGCATGGCGCGCGAGGCCTACGGCACCTTCCGCCACCCGGCGATCGTGCCGCTGGTGCAGCTCGGCACCGGCCATTTCCTGCTCGAGCTGTTCCACGGCCCCACGCTCGCCTTCAAGGACGTGGCGATGCAGCTCCTGGCCCGGCTGATGGACCATGCGTTGGCGGCCCGCGGCGAGCGCACCACCATCGTGGTCGCGACCTCGGGCGACACCGGCGGCGCCGCGGTTGAGGCTTTCCGCGGCCGCTCGCGCGCAGACCTGTTCGTGCTGTTCCCGCAAGGCCGCGTTTCCGACGTGCAGCGCCAGATGATGACGACCGCCGAGGACGACAACATCCACGCGCTGGCGATCGAGGGCACGTTCGACGATTGCCAGGCGATCGTGAAGGGCCTGTTCAATCACCATGACTTTCGCGACCGGGTGCGGCTCTCCGGCGTCAACTCGATCAACTGGGCCCGCATCGTCGCGCAGGTGGTCTACTACTTCACGTCGGCGACCACGCTCGGCGCGCCGCAGCGCAAGGTCGCCTTCACCGTGCCGACCGGAAATTTCGGCGACATCTTCGCCGGCTATGTCGCCGAGCGCATGGGCTTAGCCGTCGACCGGCTGGTGATCGCGACCAATGTCAACGACATCCTGGTGCGCACGCTCGCCTCCGGCTCCTACGACCTGCGCGAGGTGGTGCCGACGACCTCGCCGTCGATGGACATCCAGGTGTCGTCGAACTTCGAGCGGCTGCTGTTCGAGGCCTATGGCCGCGACGGGGCGGCCGTGCGCGGCCTGATGGCGTCGCTGGCGCAATCGCGGCATTTCTCGGTGACCACGCGCGCGCTGTCGGAGATCCGCGCGCTGTTCGCCGCCGATCGCGCCGACGAGGACGAGACCGCCGCGACCATGCGCAGCGTGCTGCGCGAGACCGGACATTTCGTCGATCCGCATACGGCGGTCGGCATCGCGGTCGCGGAAAAGGAAGTCCGCTATCCTTCGATCCCGATGATCGTGCTGGGAACCGCACATCCGGCGAAGTTTCCCGATGCGGTCGAAGCGGCCTGCGGCGTGCGGCCGCAGTTGCCGGACTGGCTTGCCGATCTGCCGCAGCGGCCGGAACGGGCCACGGCGATGCCGGTTGATCAAGGTGCGGTTGAGCGTTTCATTTTGGCGGCCAGTCGTGCCGCCCGTGAAGGAGCAGCGGCATGAGCGTGCAAGTGACTCGTCTTCCCTCGGGCCTCACGGTCGTCACCGACAGCATGCCGCACCTGCAGACCTCGTCGCTGGGTGTCTGGGTCGGCTCCGGCGGCCGTGATGAGCTGCCCGACGAGCACGGCATCTCGCATCTCCTGGAACATATGGCTTTCAAGGGCACCGCGCGGCGCAGCGCCAAGCAGATCGCCGAGGAGATCGAGGTGGTCGGCGGCGACCTCAACGCCGCCACCAGCTCCGAGACCACCGCCTATTACGCGCGCGTGCTCAAGACCGACGTGCCGCTGGCGCTCGACGTGCTGTCCGACATCCTGTCGAACCCGACGTTCGACCCGGTCGAGCTCAAGCGCGAGCAGAACGTCATCGTGCAGGAGATCGGCGCGACCGACGACGCGCCGGACGATCTGGTGTTCGACTACCTGCAATCGATGGCGTTCCCGGATCAGCCGGTTGGCCGCTCGATCCTCGGCACGCCCGAGAGCGTGTGCTCGTTCAAGGACCGAAATCTGCGCGCCTATCTCGCGCGCAACTACCGCGCGCCTGACATGGTGGTGTCGGCGTCCGGCGCGGTCGATCATGTCACCGTGGTCGAAGAGGTCGAGCGGCGGTTTTCGCATTTCCAGGGTCCGGCGGGTCCGAAGCCGCAGCCGGCCCATTTCGGCGGCGGCTCGCGGCTCGAAGCGCGCGAGCTTGAACAGGTTCATATCGCGGTGGCGCTCGAAGGCGTGCCGCAACGCCATCCCAGCCTCTACAGCCTGCAGGTCTTCACCAACGTGCTCGGCGGCGGAATGTCGTCGCGGCTGTTCCAGGAGGTGCGCGAGAAGCGCGGGCTCTGCTACGCGATCTACGCCTATCACGCGCCCTATTCCGACACCGGATTGTTCGGTTTCTATGCCGGCACCGATGCCGGCGACGCCAACGAGCTGATGCGGGTCGTGGTCGATGAAATCGCGGCGGCCGCCGGCAACATCACCGAATCCGAGATCAATCGCGCCAAGGCGCAGATGAAGGTGGGATTGCTGATGGCGCTGGAGAGCTCCAGCGCGCGGGCCAATCAGCTCGCCAACCAGATCCTGATCCACGGCCGGCCGATCCCGCTCGAGGAGATCGTCGGCAAGGTCGATGCGGTGACGGTCGAAAGCGCCCGCGCGGCTGGGGCCGCGCTGATCGCCCGCAGCCGGCCGGCGATCGCCGCGCTGGGCCCCGGCAAGGGGCTTGAAGGCGCCGCCACGATTGCCGACAGTTGGGCTCGCCGAGCCGCTTGAAGCCCTTTTCGATGGCGTTGTTCCGTACCCTCAGCTCTCCGGAGCCGTTGCCGCCGATCACGGGCGACAGCGTGATCCTGCGCACGCCGCAGATGGCGGACTTCGCCGCCTGGGCCGCGCTGCGGGAGCAGAGCCGCGGCTTTCTCACGCCGTGGGAGCCGACCTGGCCTATCGACGACCTCACCCGCTCGGCCTTTCGCCAGCGCATGCGGCGCTATGCCGAGGACCTGCGCTCCGACCAGGCCTATCCATTCTTCCTGTTCCGCAAGGAGGACGGCGCCCTGATCGGCGGGCTGGCGCTCGCCAACATCCGCCGCGGCGTCGCCCAGGCCGGCAGCCTCGGGTATTGGATCGGCGAGCCTTACATCAAGCAGGGTTACATGACCGCGGCGGTGCGGTGCCTGGTCCCGGCGGCGTTCGAGATGCTGCGGCTGCACCGCCTGGAGGCGGCCTGCATCCCGACCAACATCGCCTCGGTTCGGCTGCTGGAGAAGACCGGCTTCCGGCGCGAGGGCTATGCCCGGGCCTATCTGTGCATTAACGGCATGTGGCAGGACCATCTGCTCTACGGCCGGCTGCGGACCGACCAGGCGCCGTGAACGGCACCCAAATGCTCCCGCGGCCGGCACCAACACGCTGCCGTGGCAGCATTCGCCAAGTTATTCATTTGGAAGAATGATGCGTCACGGCGCGTGTTGTGGAGCTTATCGTGCCGCGTCAATTTCCTTGATCTGCACGTCGATGTCTCTGTGCAGCGCGCGGAACGCGCTCTGGATTTGATCGGTCCGTGACAGGTGGTCTAGCCGGAACAGGCGGTCGATTTGCTCGCGTGGTTTATTCATCCGACGTGCGAGTTCGGCGCGAGTTGCGACGTCTGACTCCCGCAGTGCGATGTAAAGCTGAACCTTCAGTTCGGTCATCAGGGGCAATTTCACGAAGACGCCCTTGTGCTTAGCAATTTGCGCTTGCGTCGCCGATCTTGGAATGGCTTCGCCATCGCTCATACGTGCCGCAATCGCTTCTTCGATGGCGGCCAAGCCGTTGCGCCAAGCGTGCGCCTTCATCTCCGGCCCTTCCTCAGCGAAGCTTGTCACCTCGGGAAAGGCCGGGCAGGTCAACATGACGGTACCGTTGTCGTCAGGCTCTATGTTGAGGAGATAGATCATTTTAGTCCCAAGTCCTTTTTGATCTTGTTGACCAGCCCTGTCCCAAGCTCTTTACCTTGGCCGTGCATCGGCAGTTGCGACTTGCGATCGCCGCGATGCACGGTGAGATGGCCGCTGCCGCCCTTGTGTGCCTGAAAGGTGCAGCCATGCTGGGCAAGCCACTTCTTGAGTTCCGCCGCTCGCATGGCAAACATAAATACTCCACAGAAGTGTTGAAGTCAACAGAAGTGTGGAGTGAATGGATGCAAGGATCAGTGGCATTCCGGTGCACGCGCGATATACCCTGTGATCTTGCCTTGGGGCTGCCACGGTCGCCCGGTTCTGTTGCGGCGAGATTTAACTCGGTTTTAGCCATTGTGGACCTAAAGCGTTGAGCATGTTGAGAGTGGTATCGCGTCAATCTCCGTCGCCCCGCGCCGTCGTAACGGCGGCGGCTCTGGCGCTCAGCCTCGGGAGCCTGCTGGCCGGCTGCTCGTCGATGGACTCCCTTTCGATGTTCAGCTCCTCCAAATCCTCGACCGACGCCAGCAGCGCGTCCGCGTCGGTTGCTCCGGCGGTGGATTTCGAATGCCCGAGCGTCGGCATCCGGCAAGGCGCGGGGACCTACGCGCTGTCCACCGCCACGGCCGACCCGTCCGCCCTGAGCATGCGTTATCAGGTCGGCATCGGCCAGACCGCGCGCGAGTGCCGGCAGGTCGGAACCACCGTGATGATGAAGGTGGGCGTGCAGGGCCGCGTCGTGCTCGGTCCCGCCGGCAGTGCCGGCGAGCTCGATGTGCCATTGCGCTTCGCGGTGATTCAGGAAGGCGTCGCGCCCAAGACCATCATGACCAAGCTGCAGCGGGTCCACGTCACCATCCCGCCCGGAGACACCAACGTGGCGTTCACGCACGTCGAGGAAGACATCAGCTTCCCGATGCCCAAGGACGCCAGCGATATCGACAATTACGTCGTCTACATCGGCTTCGATCCGATGGGCGCCAAGGAATTCGAGCGCAGGCGGCCGGCGAAGCCTCAGGCAAAGCCCAAACGCCCGTCCTGACTACCAGCCGCGCAGCGCGACCACGGTGCTCTTGAGCGCCCGCATGTCGGCAATCACCGCACGGGCCCCGGCACTGGTCAGATAGCCGCCGAGATTGGGTCCGGTGTGGGTTCCGCCGATGAAACCGATCGGCACCATGCCGGCGGCGTGGGCCGCGGCCACCCCGGCCGGCGAATCCTCAACCACGATGCAGTCCGCCGGCTTGACGTTCATCTTGGCGGCGACATGCAGGAACAGATCGGGCGCCGGCTTGCCGCGCCCGACGTCGCTCGCCGAGAACAGGTACGGATCGAAGAAGCGCAGCAGGTCGGTGATCTCCAGGCTGACCCGGACCCGGTCGAGCGTGGACGAGGAGGCGACGCACTTGGGCCCGCGCAGCCAGGTCAGGGCATGGGCGACGTGGGCGGTGGCGCGCAGCTCGGTGCGCAGCCGCCGCATGGTCGCCGCCTCGATGTCGACCAGCATGTCGATCGGCCGCCGGCCGGCGAAAAAGCGCGAGACGATCTCCGGCGAGACCACAAATCCGACACGCGTCAGCTCCTGGGCAGCGATGGTCGCGGCGAGCGCCTCGCTATCCACCAGGACTCCGTTGCAGTCGAATATGAGCAGGGGGGGCCCCCGATCTGGCCGCCGCTTAAGGCGAATCGCTTTCCCCGTAAAGTGATTCGCGTGGCCAGATTATGGAGGGGCGTGCCGGCATGGAAAGACCGGCCGTCGCGGGCCGGCGCTTGTGCACAGTTTCCGCACAGAGTTCTCCTGGGATACCGCCGAAACGACGATATCCCGCGCTGCAACGTCGCAGGCCGGCCGGCGCGGCGCCGCACTGTCCCTGCCACGTCCGCCGCGTTACACTTAGGCAGCCAAGCGATACGGGGACGACGCCATGTACTACGAGATTGCCAAGAACGATCACGGACTGCCCTACAATCCACTGAAAGCCTGCGTCGTGCCGCGGCCGATCGGGTGGATTTCCACCATGAGCAAGGCCGGCCTCGTCAACCTGGCGCCGTACAGCTTCTTCAATCTGCTGAGCTACGACCCGCCCTTCGTCTGCTTCTCGGCCGGCGTTCACACCGAGGACAAGGCGGTCAAGGACACCGTCATCAACATCGAAGAGACCGGCGAGTTCGTCTACAACCTCGCGACCTGGGCGCAGCGCGACGCGGTCACCTCGAGCGCGATGATCGTCGATCGCACCGTCGACGAAATGGCGGCCGCGGGCCTCGAGCCGCTGCCGTCGCGGCTGGTCAGGCCGCCGCGCGTCGGCGGCGCGCCGGTGCACTTTGAGTGCCGCTACTTCAAGACGGTCGAACTGCCGGGCCGCCGGCCGACCTCGTGTCACAAGGTCGTGTTCGGCGAGGTTGTCGCCGTGCATATCGAAGATGACGTGCTGACGCCGGACGGGCTGATCGACGTCCTCAAGATCCGGCCGATCGCGCGTCTCGGCTACAAGGACTATGCTGCGGTGGATTCGATCTTCCAGATGGAGAAGCACACGCCGGAAGAGGCGCTCACCCCGCGTGTGGCCGCGGAGTAGCGGCAGGCTGCGGTCTTCGATCGGTTGCGGGGCTTGTTCGAATGTTCATCATCAGAGCGTGGCTTGCCGCCTTGATCGTGGCGTTGGCAGCGCCGGCCCATGCGCAGGTCCCGGCGCCTGACGAACGGATTCGCATCGTCGTGCCGTTCGCTGCCGGCGGCGCCGTCGACCAGATCGCCCGCATCATCGCCAACAACGTGTCCGACACCACGGTGATCGTCGAGAATCGCGGCGGTGCCGGTGGCGACATCGGCGTCGGCCTGGTCGCCAAGGCGCCGCCCGACGGCAAGACCGTGCTGCTGCATACCAGCTCCCACGTCATCAATCCGACGTTGCGCGGCAAGGCGCAGGAGGCGGCGCAGGCGTTCGAGCCGCTGGCCCGGGTCGGCGCGGTCAAATTCGTGCTGGTGGTCAGGCGCGAGCTGCCGGCCCGCTCGCTGGCCGAGTTCATCAAGCTCGGCCAATCGGGCGTGAATCTGAGCTACGGCTCGACCGGCCCGGGCACCACGCTGCACATCGCCGGCGAGATGCTCAACCACGCCGCCGGCATCCGCGCCGTGCACGTGCCCTATCGCGGGCTCAACCCCGCGTTCATCGACCTTGTCGCCGGCAACATCGATTTCATGGTGACGTCGGTCGCCGGCATTCTCCAGTACGTGCAGGCCGGAAGCATTCGCGCGTTGGCGGCTTTCGAGTCGGAGCGCGCCGAGCAACTGCCCGACGTGCCCTCGACCGCCGAGCTCGGCTTCAAGGACCTGACGATTTCCAACTGGTACGGGCTGTTCGTCGCCTCGGCGGTGCCCGCCGAGAAGCGGCAGCAGCTCGAGGCGATGTTCCTCAAGGTGCTGCGTTCGCCGGCGGTGCGGGACCAACTCGCGGGCCTCGGCGTCTATACATCGCAATCGGCCGAAGACTTCGGCCGGTCGGTGAACGCGGATTTCGCGCGCTGGCCGGCGCTGCTGACGGCGCTGAAGATCAAGGCGGAGTAGCGTAGGAGGGAGACCGTGCTTCAGGCTGCGTACTCATCAATCGCGAATGCCACGATCGGACGATCGAGCCGTCCGCAAAATTGGAGGTTTGAAATGAAATTTGGCCGCGCCGCCAGGTTCGCATGGATGCTATCGGCAATGTATGGAGCGTTGGCGCAGTTTCACGCTGCTCACGCGCAGGACGCTTATCCGTCAAAGCCGATCCAACTCGTGGTCACCACCGCCGCGGGCGGCGCCAATGACCTGGTGGCCCGCACGCTCGCCGAACGACTCTCGGAATCGATGCGCCAGCCGGTCATTATCGAGAATCAGCCCGCTGGAAACGGCGGTATCGCCGCTGGCCAGGTCGCGCGGGCGACGCCGGACGGCCACACGCTGATCATGGTGGTGGACAGCACGCTGACCGTGAATCCGCACCTCTACCGCAACCTTTCCTACGATCCGTTCCGTGATTTCACCCCGATCAGCGCCGTCACCCGCCTGCCTCTAATCCTGGTCGTCAATCCGACCGTCAAAGCCCACGACGTGAAGGAACTGATCGCGTTGGCCAGGTCCAATCCCGGCAAGCTCACCTATGCCTCGACGGGGCTCGGCACGCAGCTCCACATCGGCATGGAGCTGTTCAAGCTGCTGACCAAGACGGACATCCTGCATGTCCCCTACCGTGCGACAACGGGAGCGATGGCGGACCTCATCGGCGGTCGCATCGACATGGCGCTGATCGGCCAGTCCTCAGCCAAGGCGCAGGTCGAAAGCGGCATCCTTCGCATCCTGGGGATCGCATCGCCCACACGCAGCCCGCTGCTGCCGGACGTTGCAACGCTGGAAGAGGCCGGCGTGCCGGGATTTGAAGTCAGCTCGTGGTTCGGGCTGCTTGCGCCGGCCAAGACTCCGCAGGCCATCGTCGACCGGCTGGCGAGCGAAGTGAAAAAGGCTTCGACCGATCCGAAATTCATCGCGGCGTTGACCCGGCAGGGAATGCAGATCATCGCCACGTCGCCGGCGGAGGCCCTCGCCGCCATGCGCGCGGATTCGAAGAAGTGGGGAGACGTGATCAAGGAGACCGGCACCACGATCAATCAATGAGTCGACCGTGACGGCGTGCGTCATGGAATCATGATGGCGCCGCCGTTCACTGCGACCGATTGGCCGGTCATATAGGCGGCATCGCTGCCGAGCAGGAATGCCACGACGCCTGCGATATCCTCCGGTTGCCCGATCCGGCCGAGCGGGATGCGGGCGCCCGCGGCATGGAGCTGGTCGTCGCTCATTTCACCGCGCGGCTGTGCCGTGTCGGAGAGCCCCGGGATGACGCAGTTCACACGAATACCATGCGGCGCCCAATCCAATGCCAGCGACTTGGTGAGTGCGATGATGCCGCTCTTGGTCGCGGAATAGTGCGCGCCGTTGGCAGCCCCCGCGAGCGCACGCCCCGAAGCCATCGTGACGATGGCGCCGCCGCCGACTTTCGTCATCGCGCGTGCCGCGGCGCGCGCGCACAGGAAGGTACCGGTGAGATTGACGCGCAACACGCGCTCCCATTCGGAAAGCTGCATGTCGAGCGCGCGGGAACGCGGAAAGATGCCGGCATTGGCAACGAGCCCATCGGGCGAGCCCCACTCGCGGGTGAAGTCCAAGACGGCGCCTTCGACCTGATCCTCCACGCCGACGTCGACCGTCCAGGCTCGGGATACGGCGCCACGCCCGCGGCAGAGGCTTGCGGTTTCCTCGACACCGACGGCTTGCGTGTCCCAGACTGCGATGTGCACGCCAGGCGATGCCAGACGCAACGCCACCGCGCGGCCGATGCCCTGCGCTGCGCCAGTGACGATGATCTTCGAAGGTGCAGCCATCGCAGAGCCCCCAGCTGGTCCAGAACCGCCGAAACTTGTGTCGCAAATTGCACGCTGTCTATAGTGGATGCAATCGCAGGCTACATCGCTCGAATTCAGGGGTGCTAAATGAGCTTCACTCTGTGGCGCGGTGTCGTTGGAATGGTTCGGCCCACCCGGCGCCCGGGTACGCTGGAAGAGCTGATCCGTATTCTGCCGGAAGGCATCGGGGTGGTGCCACTGCTGCTCAACTTTCGCGCGGGTAGCACTGACGAATTCCGAAAATCGATGCCGCAGTATGAGCAATACACCGCGGAACTCGCCGAGCAGGGCGTCGACCTGATCATCCTGTCAGGGGCGCCACCCTTCATGCTGCTGGGGTACGAAGGCGAGGCGGCGCTGATCCGGAAGTGGGAGAAGAAGTACAAGGTTCCGATCGTCACCGATCCGCAGATGCATGTCGCCGGTCTTCGGGCAATGAAAATTAAAAAGTTTGTCGGCGCGAGCTACTCGGCGCTGCAAAACCAGATCGTGTTGAAGTACATGGCCGAGGCCGGATTGAAGTCGGTGTCGATGGAGCCGATCGACGTTCCATTCGATCAGGTGGCGCAGATTTCCAGCGAGACGCTCTATGCCCACGTCAAGAAATTATGGCGCAAAAACCCGGGGGCGGATGGGATCTATATCCAAGGCGGCGGTTGGCAGACCGCGCGGGTGGTGGCGCTCCTTGAAAAGGATCTCCAAGTCCCGGTGGTGCACGCTTCGATCTGCCAAGCTTGGCAGATCCACAAGCATCTCATGGTGCGCGAAACGATGCCCGGTTACGGGCGGTTGCTCGATGAGTTGCCATAGGGCTCCGGCAAACGGGAATTCGATGTGTGTGAAAGTGCACACAACTGGCCGCAAATCGCGCCGCTTCATTTAACGAGCCGCGTTGATCTTCCGAACCAGATCGAGAACCTCCGGCGGTGTGCCGTAGAGGCGCTGGACCAGCGCGGTGATCTCGGCGCCGCTCACCGGATCGATATCGAGGCCTTGCCCGGCGGCCTCGGCGAGAAGCTGCGGGTCGCGCATCATCGCATCGAAGGCGGCACGAAGCTCGGCCAGGCGCTCCGCCGGCACATCCGGTGGCGCCACCAGGGGCCAGGCCAGAACGGAATCGGCCGCGAAGAACTCGATTGCCCGGCGGCCGTTTTCGGTGGTCGCGAGATCGGTGGCGAGCGGGACGTTTGGCAGATTGCCAGTCTTCGACAGCGTGAACTGCGCCAGCGGCTTGATCTTGCCGTCGCGGATCCAATCGGCGTTGCGGCTCTTGATGCTGCCCAGCGCCCAGCCGCAATAGCCTTCGACCTCGCCCCGTTCCAAGGCGAGCGTGATCTCGTTGCCGCCGGGATAGCCGGACACGATCTTGAATTTCGTGCCCAAGAGCTCGTTGAACGCCTTCGGATAGGTCAGCGTCCGTGAACCCGGACCGGTCGCGCCGACGATGGTTTCGCGTTTGATCACGTCCTGCAGCGTGTTCACCGGGGCCGTGTGCCAGACCAGGCACAGGAAGTTGTCGGGCGTCCGGCCGCCGATCCAATTGAAACGCCTGGGATCGTAATTCGCCTGCGGATTGCCGAGCAGCGGCTCCAGCACAATGCCGCCGCCAACGACGCCGAGCGTGGTGCCGTCCTTCGGCAGCGAACCATAGAGGCTCATGGTGGCGATCAGGCTGCCGGCGCCCGGCATGTTGCGGACGATCACGGTCGGCTTGCCCGGCAGGTGCTTGCCGAGGTGGCGCGCGAACAGCCGCGCCGTCGCGTCATAGGTCCCGCCGGCCGAGAAGCCGACGACGATCGTCACCTGCTTGCCCTGATAGAAATCCGCGGCGCCTACCGCGCCGCAGAACAGCAGCGAGCACGCCGCCAGCATCGTCGCCGCGAGCATTAGGACGGCGCGCCGGCCTCGTTCGACAGCATTCATTGTGGCATCTCCGCCGCGAGCCGTCCGAAGCCGGTCACCGGCTGACGGATGTGAAGGTGGCGCTGGATATCCCAGCATTGCGCGGGAATGGCATGGAGCACAGGCACGCCGAGGTCGTGCTCCAGCGTCTCGATGATGTCGAGCGCCCGCCAGGCCGGACCGAGCATATAGATCGCCTCAGCCGCCGGATTGGCGAGAAAAGCGCCTCTGACGAAATCGTAGACCTGCTGGCTGGTGAGCTCCGGCACCTTTTCGAAATCGACGTCCATCCCGGCCATGTCGAGCACGTCAAACCCGGCATCGACGAAATACTTCGCATAGGTCTTGTTGATGTCGCCGCGGAAGTAGCTCGTGCCGACGAACCGCTTCACCTTCAGCGCATGGAGCGCGTCGACGTTGCTCGAACCCGAGGTGAAGATCGGGACTTTGTACTTCTCCTGCCAGTCGGCAATGAGCTTCCGCTCGCCGTCATAGCCCAGCACCATGAACGGCGGCGCGCCGGACGGATTGATGACGTCGACGCCGGCCTGCGCCAGCTCGGCGACCTTGTCCTCGTACTGCTCCAGGGCCGTCTTGAGTTCGTCGAGCGTGCCGCGCCGGATGCCCAGGTGAAGCGGGATGACGCTCACGCCCTCCGGCAGCATCCGGATCAGGTCGTCGTATCCGCCGATGCGGGTGGTCGGCCGCACGATGCCGACCGTCCCGAGCTTATTGGATGCCATGAGCTTAGATACCATGAGCCTGTATTCCGGTCGCGCTGGCTTGTTACACTCCGCAACAGTATCGCGGGACGCAGGCTTACGGTAGCAGTGTCGGCGCGCGGCGGCAGTAAGGGGCGGGGAAGCATGTTCGGTTGGCGCAAACGCATCGGCTATATCGCGCCGACCGTGATCGAGGTGGTGGCGTACGAATTCTACCGGTTCGCGCCGGACGGCATCGGCATCACCGGCGTCACCTGCGGCATCGACGACTGGCGGCCCGACGAGTTCGAGAAGGGTCTGGCTCAGGTCGC
>CAMDEB010000011.1 GCA_945893085.1 Rhodoplanes serenus
GACGACGTGATCGGCGCCGAGCTCGAGGCCGATCTTGAGACGATTGTCGCGGGTCCCTGTGAGAATGACCGGTTGCGCACCGAGCGCCTTTGCGACGGCGACGCCCAGCAGACCGATCGGCCCGGGGCCGGTGACGACCACGCTCTCGCCCGCCACCAGACCGCCGAGTTCAGTGAGGCCGTACATCGCCGTGCCGGCGGTGACGACCAGCGTCGCTTCCTCGTCCGACATGTCGTCGGAAATCGCGACGAGTGTGTTGATGTGATTGACCTGGTATTCGCAGAAGCCGCCGTCGGTCGTAAAGCCGTTGGCGCGATGGCCTTTGTCGACGTCGCCGTAATTCAACCCGTAGTTATGGCAGGAGGTGTACATGCCCTGCCGGCAGCGCTTGCATTGACCGCAGCCGGCGTGGATCTCCACGGTGATGCGCTGGCCGATCTTGAATTCGTCGACGCCGGGGCCGGTCGCCACCACCGTGCCCATGTATTCATGCCCCGGCGTGAAGTTCTTGTTGTGCGGCATGCCGCCCTGAATCATTGCCGGCGGACCGTGATAGATCACCTCCAGATCGGTCGCGCAGATTGCCACCGCATCGATGCGAACCAGCACCTCGGCTTTCTTGGGCACCGGCACCGGCTTGTCCTTCAGCATGAGTTCGCCGGGGCCTCCCAACACCCACGCCTTCATCGTGTCGGGAACCGGAAAATCCTTGCTGATCTTCACTCCTGGAGGTGCATACATTTTTTTGCTCCGATCGTTCAGCCTTTATACTCCAAAATGTACATACCGCCATTAAAGTCAGTGGTGTAGACGACGCCGTCCTGGGTCACCAGCACGTCGCAGGACTGGATCACCTTGGCGCGGTTGAGACGCCCATCCACCAGCCGCTGTGGCTCTGGCGGCACGAAAGCCCCCACCTCCTTCGGCTGGAACGCATTGCGGATGTCGAACACGCGGATGCCGGCGTTCTGATAGGTCGCGAAGATCAGCTCGGAGCTGACGAAGGTGTCCGGCCGGTTTTCATGAATGTTGTGCGGGCCGAAATGCGCGCCCTTCTTGCAGTAGTCAGCCTCGTCCGGCGTCGGGAATGTCGAGATGCTGACGGGGTTGGTCGACTCGCGAATGTCGAACATCCAAGTGTACTTGATGCCGTCCTCACAATTGTCGAGCACGGCTTCGTCGGCCACGACCAGCAAGTTGCGGTCGGGCAAAGGCAGGCAGTTATGCGTGCCGCCGCCGAACGGCGGCGACCAGTTGTGATGCTTGATGAGTTTCGGCTTCGAGCGGTCGGAGACATCCATCATCACCAACCCGCCGTCGCGCCACGCGCCGTAGGCGGTGTTGCCGTCGACGATGGCGTGGTGCAAGCCGTAACGGCGGTCCGGCGCCCAGTCCGGGGTTTCGCCGGCGGCGGTGTTCATGCCGGGCAGCCAGTAGCGGCCGGCTTCCTTCGGCCGGGTCGGGTCGGCCATGTCGACGGTCATGAAGATGTAGTCGGTGAAGCCGTCGAGCATCGCCGAGACGTAGGCCCAACGGCCGCCGGTGTACCAGATACGGTGGATGCCGCCGCCTTCGACCGGCATGAAGCCGACCTGACGCGGCTCCGCCGGATTGGCGATGTCATAGACCGCCATGCCGGCGGTCCAGTCGCGCCGTCGCGGCTCCGCCGCATAGGAGTGCTCGGCTTTCTCGCTGTGCGAACCGATGTAGTACGCCCGTTCGTCCTGGAATTCCTTGGCGGCGAACATGTCCATCGCATTGATCACCAGCAGCAGGTCGCCGTGGGTCTGCAGATGGATGGTCCAGGTGTTGTTCGGCGCCGGCACGTACTTGACCGGCTTGGGCGCGCGCGGATCGCGCACGTCGATCACGCTGAAGCCCTTGGAAAACATGTGGCCGACAAAGGCGTGACCTTTGTTGACCATGACCTGCACGCCGTCCTCTCGCCCGCCCTGATCGGAATAGCCGATCAGCTTCATGTTCCGAGCGAAATCCGGCTTCGGCAAATCCTGGCTGCTCATGCGTGTCGTTCCCGGGATTATGCGACGTGGTTCTTAAAGAAATTCGCGTTCTTTATTAAATGGAGCGTCCATCGTGTAGCCGTGCGCGGCGCGATAGCCGTCGTAGCGGTAGCCCTTGTATTCGAGCACGATGGCGACGACGAAGGCGATCAGCACCATGGCGATGATGAACTCCGCCATCCACGGCATCGGATATTGCATCAGGCCGGTCGTGACCGCACCGGCAGCAAAGAAGAATACGAAGTAGCCTGCGGTCTTGTGATAGGCTTCGAAAATCCGCCGGCGCTTGGTCATGTTGTAGTGGTCGCCGAACCAGGTCTTCGGATCGTTCGGATCGGCGGTGTGGTAGTTCTTGCCGCCGTGGTTGCCCCTGAGCCAGCCTCCCATGATCTGCAAACATCCCAGGACGACCGTCGCGATGCCGAAGAACGAATGCAGCGTGCCGCTGAAGCCGCCGCTGACCACGATCGCGACGACCGCGCCGGCGAGCGCCATGCCGATCAAAAAGATAAGCCCGTATTTATGGACGCTGAACCACCACCACTCCGCATTCCAGATGCTGACCTTGCGATACAGGCCTGTCAGCGTCGGCTTCGGCTTTCCAAATCGGATCACGAGAATGCAGATCGGTACCAGCACGAACCAGATCGAGACCATCAGGATGGCGTGGTAGTCCCAGCGGACCGGGATCGTTAACCCCAAAAAATCCAGATGAAATTCTGTCGGAATGTGGAGTTGCGTTGCACTCATCTTCAATTCCCCTTGAGGCCCGGACCCGCAGCCGGCCGCAGACGGTCGTTACGAGATATACAACAGCGAAGACGTTTCCGGCCATCCGGTCGCCGCGGGTGGCGATGCTGCGGAAATCCGGGGAAGATGCACTCTTGGCGCGCTCACAGGTCACCACGGGCGCTCGACTGAATTGGCTACATGTTCGCGGCCAGGCGAGGTGAAGGGCCGCAAGGCCGAGCTCAAGGCGACCGAACTGAGCAGCGCACCGAACTGACGGCCGGCGCTGTCGGCATGCTGACAGGTTGAAGCAGGTTAGGGCGCCTTCAGGAGCACTCTCACGTTGCAATTGGCGCAAATGACCTCGGGCAAGCCGCTGCTGTGGTTTCTGACGCGCTTGAACCCCGTGGAAAGCGATTCCAGATGCCTATCGGCTTCACCGGTACCGTCCCAGAAGGCGGAGCCCGCTTTCTTGCAAGAGGGACAGGTTAGCGTGGTCGAAGACTTGTGCCGTCCCATGCCAGTTCCGATCATTTCCTCATGTCAGCGTTCACACGCCGTAAATACAACAGTGCTATGCTTGCTCATCCTTGAAAAAGAGCGAAGCCGGTATGGACGCCCTGGGGCCAGCCAGCATCATATTTCTCTTAGCGTGTATCGTTGTCTGGACTTCCTATCAGAAATTTAGAGGAAAGCGCGCGGCAACTGAGAAATCACAATCAGCAATTCATAGGCGCCTGGAAAGAAAACATCGCGACTTGGACCGGTGACGACCTGTGTTCGGACGCACAATTTCAGCGTCGGTCATCGGCTCCTCTTCATAAGGCCCTCGATAACCTAGACAGCATCTGCCTTTATCAAGGACGCATCGGCCTCGTGCGCAGGGAACCTCACCCTTCCGGCTGAATGCCGGAGTCCTTGATCAGCTTCGTCCAGTTGGTGAGCTGGAATTTGACGAAGGCCAGGAACTCCTGCGGATTGCCGTAGTACACGTCGACGCCGGCGTTCACGAAGCGCTGCCGCAGGACCGGATCGGTCAGTGCCTTCTCGACCGCGCTCGAAACCTTCTGGGTGATGTCGCGCGGCACGTTCGCGGGCGCCGACAGGCCGCACCAGGCGGTCAGCTCGAAGCCGGGCATGACGGTCTCGTCCATGGTCGGCACGTCCGGCAGCTCCGGATGGCGCTCCTTGCTGAACATCGCGAGCGGCCGGATGCGTCCGCCCTTGGCATGCGCCAGCCCGGTGCCGAAGTCCGGTACCATCATCTGGATCTGGCCCGAGATCAGATCGACCACGCCGGCCGGGCTGCTGCGGTAAGGCACCCGCACGATATCGGCGCCGGTGCGGAGCTTGAGAATCTCGCCGACGATCTGGCCCATGTTGTTGCCGTGGCCGTAGCTCAGCTTGCCCGGGTTGGCCTTGGCATAGGCGACGAACTCCTGGATCGTCTTCACCGGCAGCCGGACGTCGGAGGCGACGAACGACGGGAACCTGCCGATGCGCGCGATGTGCGTGAAGTCGTTCACCGGATCGAACGGCATCGACTTGTAGAGCGCCGCGCCCGAGAAGCTCGAGCTCGCGGTCAGCATCAGCGTGTAGCCGTCGGGCTTGGCGCGCTGCACGAAGGTGCCGGCCAGCAGGCCACCGCCGCCGACCTTGTTCTCGACGATGACCGGCTGCCCGAACTGGTCCTGCAGCGACTGCGCCACGAGCCGCGCCGCGGCGTCGGAGACACTGCCCGGCGCGAACGGGTTGATGATGGTCACCGGCCGGGTCGGGTATGCCTCCTGGGCGAATGCGCCCGCCGGCCGCATCGCCGCGGCGGCCACCGCCGCGAGTCCTGTTCCGAGGACAACCCGTCTCGAATGACCGCTCATTCCGATCTCCCCTATTTCCGCCGCTGCTTGTTATACCGTCGCGCAACGGTACCTTATCGAGGCTCGGACGATCAATGCTCGACAACGAACGGTGAGGACATGCCCCGCAAGCTGATCGACATTTCAATTCCCCTGGAAAACGACGTTCCCGCCGATCCGCCGGGCTACGGGCCGAAGATCCGATACGAGAACCACAAGCAGACCGCGCCCGAGGTGCTGAAGTTCTTCCCAGGGTTGACCGAGCACGACCTGCCCGACGGCGAAGGCTGGGCGATCGAATGGATTTCGCTTGCGACCCACAGCGGCACGCATCTCGATGCGCCCTACCATTTTTCGTCGACCATGGACCGCGGCAAGCGCGCCATCACCATCGACGAGGTGCCGCTGGATTGGTGCCTGCAGCCCGGCATCAAGCTCGACTTCCGGCATTTTCCCAACGGCTACGTCGCGACCGCCAAGGACGTCGAGGACGAGTTCAAGCGCATCGGCCATACGCTTTCGCCGCTGGAGATCGTGCTGGTCAACACCGCCGCGGGGAAAGCCTACGGTCAGCCGAACTATGTCGCGACCGGCTGCGGCATGGGCCGCGAGGCGACGCTGTATCTGCTGGAGCGCGGCGTGCGCGTCACCGGCATCGACGGCTGGAGCTGGGATGCGCCGTTCGTCTACACCAAGGACAGATATGCCGCGACCAAGGACGCAAGCCTGATCTGGGAAGGCCATCGCGCCGGCCGCGAGATCGGTTACTGCCATCTCGAGAAGCTGCACAATCTCGAAGCGCTGCCCACGAAAGGCTTCCAGGTGAGCTGCTTCCCGGTGAAGGTGCGCGCCGCCTCCGGCGGCTGGACGCGGGCGGTGGCGATCATCGATTAAATCTCAGTCCTCATCCTGAGGAACGGTCCGAAGGACCGCGTCTCGAAGGACGAATGTGGCGCCATGCTTCGAGACGCCCGCTTCGCGGGCTCCTCAGCATAAGGCCGAGAAACTGCGACCGCGTGACAGGCGCGCAAGGTTGCTCCCTCCGGCCGGGCTCGCTACGATCCGGCCGGCGACAACAATCGGCGGCCGGTCATCAATCCGGCACTGCGGGCGGCGCGACGTAGGCGCCGCGGCTTCCAAGGGAGGACATCATGGATAGACGCAACTTCGACCGGCGAAGCGTCGTTTTGGGCTCGGCTGCCGCCGCCGCCGCACTCGCCACCAGGCCTTCGTTCGCCCAGGAGGCGTATCCGTCGCGCCCGGTCACCTTCATCAATCCGTTCCCGCCGGGCGGCGCCGCCGACGTGGTCGGCCGGCCGCTCGCCGCGGTGCTGGAGCCGATCGTCAAGCAGCCGGTGGTGATCGACACCAAGGCGGGAGCCGCGGGCGCCGTCGGCGCGCAGTTCGCCGCCAATGCGCGGCCCGACGGCTACACCATGCTGCTGCACATCACCTCGATCTCGGGTTTCGCCGAGGTCGACAAGCTGTTCGGCCGGCCGCCGAAGTTCACCCGCGCCGACTTCATCCCGGTGGCGCGCTACGTCGCCGACCCCTGCATGCTCGTGGTCAACGACCAGACGCCGTACAAGACGCTCAAGGAGTTCGTCGACGACGCCAAGGCGCGGCCGAACAGCATCGTGTTCAGCTCGTCCGGCCTCTACGGCGCGCTGCACCTGCCGACCGCGCTGTTCATGAAGGCCGCCGGCATCCAGCTCCGCCACCTGCCGACCAACGGCGGCGGACCGGCGCTCACCGCGGTGCTCGGCAACAACTCGCAGGCGCTGGTGTCGTCGATCGCCGCGGCCAACGCGCAGATGAAGGCCGGCAAGCTGCGCCCGCTCGCCGCGTTCGGCGGCCAGCGCTCGCCGGCCTATCCGAACGTGCCGACCATGAAGGAGTTCGGCTACGACATCGAGTTCTACCTGTGGGTCGGCCTGTTCGCGCCCAAGGGCACGCCGGACAACGTCATCAACGTCTGGCGCGAGGCGTCGAAGAAGGCGGTGGCGGACGACAAGTTCAAGCAAGCCATCAGCAACCTCGGCCAGGACATCGCCTACATGGACCAGCCGGAGTTCCGCTCGTTCTGGGACGCCGACGCCAAGCGCGTCGAAGCCGCGGTGCAGTCGATCGGCAAGGTGGATGGTTGACGAACGGTGCAACACCGCCCCCCTCCTCCCGCGCGAAGCGCGGCGGGGAGGGGTCGGGGGTGGGGGGCAGCGCACCGAGTCGCAAAGCCAGCGAAAAGCCGACGAACGTGTCCCGCGCGCACGCGCGTTGCGACGAGAAACAAGCACACCTGAACGCAAGCTCTGGCAAAGCCTGCGAGCGCTCCCGGTCGACGGCACGCATTTCCGCCGCCAGGCGACGATCGGAAAATACTTCGCCGACTTCGCCTGTCATTCAACGCGGCTGATCATCGAAATCGATGGCGATGGCCACGCGCAAGAAGATCAACGGGCCGGTGATTTGACGCGGACCGCGTATCTTGAGTCGCAGGGCTATCGTGTTGTTCGATTTTGGAATCACGATGTCATGCGCAACATCGACGGCGTGATGGAGATCATTTCCGCCGCAATCGGCGATGCGTGCGGCAACCGCCCCCCACCCCCGACCCCTCCCCGCCGCGCTTCGCGCGGAGGGAGGGGAGAAAAGCGCCTCCCGTGAAGCACCGCTTCACCCTCCGCGCCGATCACGTTGCCGGGGCGGCGTTCATCGTGCTCGGCGTCGTGGTGTTCGCGATCAGCGGCGACCTGCCGTTCGGGCGCATCTCGGCGCCCGGCGCCGGCATGATGCCAAAGCTGATGGCCGGGCTGATGATGGCGTTCGCCGCAGCGATCATGCTGTATCCCACCGGCCCCGAGTTCGGCACGCTCGAGTGGGGCGACCGCACCCACGCCGGCCTGCTGGTGCTGATCACCGCGATCGCGATCGCGTGCTATCAGCCGCTCGGCTTCCTCATCACCATGGCCAGCCTGGTGTTCGCGCTGTTGGTCATCGTCGAGCGCCGCGGCGTGCTGCCGGCCGCGGCCTACAGCGTCGGCCTGACTCTGTTCGCCTACTGGCTGTTCGGCAAAGCGCTGAAGGCCCCGCTCGAACGCGGCCTGTTCTGGTTCTGACGCAGTGGAAACCATCGACAGCCTGATGCTGGGTTTCTCGGTCGCGCTACGGCCGGACGTGCTGTGGTACGCCTTCATCGGCTGCGTGGTCGGCACCGTGGTCGGCATGCTGCCGGGCATCGGCCCGCTCGCCGGCATCAGCATCCTGCTGCCGCTCACCTTCGGGCTGAACGCGACCAACGCGATCGTGATGCTGGCCGGCATCTATTACGGCTCCCAGTACGGCGGCTCGACCACCTCCATCCTGCTGCGCATCCCCGGCGAAGCGGCCTCGGTGATGACCTGCATCGACGGCAACGCCATGGCCCGGAAGGGCCGCGGCGGCGCCGCGCTCTGCATCGCGGCGGTCGGTTCGTTCGCCGCCGGCACGTTCGGCGTCATCATGCTCTCGCTGGTCGCCCCGCCGCTCGCCGGCTTCGCGCTGCGGTTCGGCCCGCCCGAATACGCCGCGCTGCTGGTGCTCGGCCTCGTCTTCCTGGCCTACATGTCGACCAGTTCGCTCGCGCGCACCCTGCTGATGGCGGCGTTCGGCCTGCTGCTCGGCACCATCGGCATCGACGTGATGACCGGCCATTTCCGCTATTCGTTCGACATTCCCGAGCTTGGCGACGGCATCGGCATCGTGCCGGTCGCGGTCGGCCTGTTCGGCCTCGGCGAAATCCTGGCGACGCCGAGCCGCGGGGTCACGACCGACGTGCAGCGCCCGAAACTTCGCGAACTGCTGCCCAGCCGCGAGGAATGGCGGCAGTCGGCGATGCCGATCGCGCGCGGCTCGGTGCTGGGCTTCGTGATCGGCATCATCCCCGGCTCGGCGCATATCATTTCCAGCTTCATGTCCTACGCGCTGGAGCGGCGGCTCTCGAAGCATCCGGAGGAGTTCGGCAAGGGCGCGGTCGCCGGCGTCGCCGGTCCGGAATCGGCGAACAACGCCGCCTCCACCGGCGCGTTCGTGCCGATGCTGGCGCTCGGCCTGCCGACCGGGCCGGTGACCGCCGTGCTGATGGCAGCCCTGCTCATCCACGGCGTACCGCCCGGTCCGATGCTGGTCAGCGACCATCCCAACGTGTTCTGGGGCTTCGTCGCGTCGATGTATGTCGGCAACCTGATGCTGCTCGCCCTCAACCTGCCGCTGGTCGGGCTGTTCGTGAACATGCTGCGGATTCCCTACGCCTATCTCTATCCGATGATCATCATGTTCTGCGTGATCGGCGTGTACGAGGTGAACCATTCGATCGTCGACGTCTGGATCATGCTGATCATGGGCGTGGTCGGCTACGGGCTGAAGAAGTTCGGCTTCGACCCCGCGCCGCTGGTGCTTGGCCTGGTGATCGCGCCGATCTTCGAGATGAGCCTGCGCCAATCGCTGATCATGTCGGACGACACCTGGACGATCTTCCTGCAACGGCCGATCGCATTGGTGCTGCTCTGCATCAGCGCCGTGCTGCTGGCGCTGTCGGCGATCTCGTTCGTGCTGCGCAAGGACTGGCGCGCCAAACTCGCCGAGGTCGAGGCCGCCGAGAAGAGCTAATTCAAAGCCCGCCCGGCCGTGCTATACGACCGGCAAGAAACCGGGATCGAAATGGAGGAGACGATGAACGTCCACAAGCTGACATTGAGAATGGCGGCGTGCGCGGCTGCGATCGCGGCCATCGTGCCGGCACAGGCGCAGGACTATCCCAACAAGCCGGTGACGTTCATCACCCCGGCCGCCGCCGGCAACAGCCCGGACGTGGTGACGCGCATCGTCGCCGACCGCCTAACCCAGCTCTGGAAGCAGCAGATCGTGGTGCTCAACCGTCCCGGCGCCGGCGGCCTGATCGCGGCGCAGGCAGCGGCAGCGAGCAACATCGAGAAGGACGGCTACACCCTCTACATGACGCAGGCCTCGACCTACACCGTCCTGCCGGTCATGCAGGAGGGCAAGATGAACGTCGACCTGCAGAAGGCGTTCGCGCCGGTCGGCATGGTCGGAGAGCAGCCGATCGCGGTCGCGGTCAACAAGGATGTCCCCGCCAACAGCGTCGCGGAGCTGATCGCGCTCGCCAACAAGACTCCCAACGGCATGCTGTTCGGCGCCACCAACCGCGGCGGCCAGGCGCATTTGACCGGCGAGCTGTTCCGCGAGCGTTCCAAGGCGAACATCTCCTTCGTCCACGCCGCCGGCGCAGCGGCGACGCTGAACGACGTCATCGCCGGACGCATTCCGATCGTCTTCGAAGGCTTGGCCGGAATGAATCCCGGCATCCAGGGCGGCGGCGTCCGGCTCCTCGGCGTGGCGTCGCAGAAGCGCCTGCCCAACCTGCCGAACCTGCCGGCGATCAACGAGACGGTGCCCGGCGTGGTGTCGAGCGGATGGATCGTGCTGATGGCGCCAGCCGGCGTGCCCGACGCCATCATCCAGAAGCTCAACGCCGACCTGCGCAAGGTCGTCGCCATGCCGGAGGTGATCGAGCGCTTCCACCAGCTCGGCACCTACACCCGCGACCTGACGCCGGCGCAGACCGGCGAGTTCATGCGCAGCGAAGAGAAGCTGTGGTGGCCGATCGTGCGGCAGGTGAACGCACAGCCGCCGGGAGGAACGCCGGCGCGCTGAGGCGAAATACCGTCATGCGCGGGCTTGACCCGCGCATCCATCGAGCAAAACAATTCCGAAGAAGATGGATGGCCGGGTCACGCCGCTTCGCGGCGGCCCGGCCATGACAGCGGTGAAATCAACTAAAGCCTGATCTCGCCGAGGCTGAGACTCACCCCAAGATTCGCCTCGACCGTCTTCTTGCGGCCGTTGCCTGAGATTTCGACCGCGTAGCGGCCCGAGTCCTCATCCAAACGATCGAACTTGAAGTCCCCGTAATTGTCGGTGGTGGCGGTCGCGACCGCGGCGCCGTCCTTGAGCAGCCGCACGCCCGCGCCTTCGACGCAATCGACCACGCCGTTCGCCTCGGCCGACACGCTGCCGCCGATGAAGCATTTCGAATAGCGCCACAGGTTGCGGTAATAGACCCGCGGCTTGGTGCCGGCCTCGGGCTTCATCACCTCCAGGCCCTCGTCGCGCGCCATGCGGGCCATGTCCTCGTCCTCGACCTTGATCGCACGCATCGCGCCGGTCGGACAGGCCTGCTGGCCGCGGGTCTGCTGCCAGCCCTGGTCGAGCAGGTGGGCGTCGAACGGCCAAGCTTGCGGGAGCTGCAGTTCATCGTTCCACCAGATGTGGCCATAGGGGCAGGCGTCCACGAGCTCCTTATGACCCTTGGCCTTCACCGGATCGATGATGACGATGCCATCATCGCGCTTGCTGATCGCACCGGTCTTGTCCGCCTTCATGCAGGGGGCGTCGTCGCAGTGGTTGCACATGGTGGGGGCGTAGGCGATGTCGATCATCGGCACCTGGCCCCGCTCCTTCTGCTTGATGTCGATCCAGCGATGGCCGTGCCGCGGCATCGGCGCCGAATAGCCCGGCCAATCGTTGCCGACGTACTCGTCCATCGCCGAGAGCGTGCACAATTGGCAATTCGTGCACTCGGCGACGTCGATGATCATGTTCCATTTTTTCATTGGGCAACTCCGTCGCAACTCTCCACTTGTCATGCGCGGGCTTGACCCGCGCATCCATCCCCTTCGCGAGATGGATCGCCGGGTCAAGCCCGGCGATGACACTACCTATTTCGCCGGCACCAGGTTCGCTTCTTGCAACGTGCGCTTCACGTCCTTGTCCTTCTCCATCGCGGCGAAGGTTTCCGACATGTGCTCGGTGCGGCCGTCCCACAGCTCGACCTGGACGATCGACTGCGCTCCGGCCAGCGAATGCGTGCTCTTGGTCTGGGTCTTGTGCGGCGTCAGCAGGTTGAGACAGCCGCCGCGATCGACCGATTTTCCGGGCTCGCCCATCGGCGCGTAGACCGCCGAGGACTCGTAGCCATGACACACGCCGCGCGTCAGGCGCTCGGTCGGCAGCGCCGCGCAGATCACCGCGCCGCGGTCGTTGAACACCTTGACCAGGTCGTTCCTCTTGATGCCGCGCTCCGCCGCGTCATCGGCATTCAGCCGCAGCACCCAGTAGTACCAGCCGCCGACCAGCACGCGATGGTCGGCGATGTTGTTGAGGAACGAGCTCTTGCCGTCGCCCTGGGTGTGGAAGCTGTACTTGGAGTGCGGCGTCAGCAGTTGCAGCGGATAGCGGCCGAACTCCGGCGAATGCGGGCCCTCCCACGACGGCTCGTATTTCACGATCGGCGGCCGCTCCGGATCCTTGAAGCGCTTGAGGCTGTTGCACTCGAACTCGAGCTTGCCCGACTGGGTCTGCAAGCCGCTGAGATATTCCTTGTAGTCGGATGGCAGCGGCTGCGCCTCCGGCACGTCCTTCTTGCGGCCCTCCCAGAACCAGCGGAACGACACCGGCGCGCGGAGCTTCTCCTTCTCCGCCGGCACGACGTAGTAGCCGCGCTTGAGCAGCTTCTTGAACGAGATCACCTTCTTCAGGTCGGAGGACAGATAGATGCGCTTGACCCAGTCGATCTCGTTGATGCCCTCGGAGAAATAGTTCGACAGGCCGAGCCGCTTGCAGATCTCGTTGAATATCCAGTAGTCGGACTTCGACTCGCCGAGCGGCTTGATCGCCGGCGCCTGGAAGATGATGACGCGGTGGTTGAGCTGCTGCTGGCCGTGATGGCCGTAGCCGCCGAGGCCCGCCCACTCGCTGATGTCGGTGCGCTCGAAGTTGGTGCAGGCCGGCAGCACCACGTCGGCGAACTTCGCCTCGCCCTCGAACCAGATCGACTGGTTGACCACGAACTCCAGGTTTTCCGACTGGTACATCCGCACGTGGCGGTTGGTGTTGTTCATGGTGCCGAGGATCGAGCCGCCGTACTTGTACAGCATCTTCACCGGCGAATGGCCCGGCGCCGGATACATGAACTTGCCGAACTGGTGCTCGATCGACTTGCCGACCCAGCGATAGCCCTCCGCCTTGCCGTCGGCGATCGCCTCCGGCATCCAGATGCGCGGAATCAACTGGCCGTTCGAGTTCATCGTCGGCAGTTGCGGCATGCGCTGATAGAGCGCGACCGGCATCGCGGTGTTCTCAAGGTCGCCCGACATGCCGCCTTCGGAATAGCCGGGGAAATAGAAATTGAAATCGACCGGTGTGCCCCATTGCAGATTGCCCATGTTGCAGCCGGGCTTGCCGAGCCCCTGCATCGAGGACAGGCACACCATGACGCGCGCCCATTGGATGCCGGTCTGGTTGCGGCAGGCGCCGCCGTGGCCGTTGCCCCAGCCGCCGGGCGCGAGATAGACGCGCTTCGTCCCCCACTCGCGGGCCAGCGCGCGCACGTCCCTGGCCGGGACGCCGGTTTCCTTCTCCTGCCACTCGGGCGTCTTAGGCGTGCCGTCCTCTTCGCCGGTGAGATAGGCCGCCCACTTGTCGAAGCCGACCGTGTGCGTCTTCACGTATTCCTTGTCGTAGAGACCTTCCTTGATCCAGACATAGGCGATCGCCATCGCCATCGCCGGCGAGGTGGTGGGCTTGGGCGCGAACCACTTGCCGGGCAGGAACTGCGCGGTCGCGTTGTAGTAGGGGTCGACATGGACCACCTTGATGCCGAGCTTGGGATTCTTCAGCCACTGCCGGCGGATGGTGCCTTCCTGCGCGCCGTACGAGCCCGACGTGGTCTCCGGGTCCGCCGCCCACGACACGATCATGTCGCAGTTCTGCAGGCAGTCCTCGACGGTGCCGTAGGTCTCCGACTGGCCGACGCGCAGCGTGTGGCCCCAGTGATGCACAGCGCCCCAGTACCAGCCCTCCCATGAATCGGGATTGTGATGGACCCGCGTCATGCCGATGGCGTTGGAAAAACGGAACAGCGCCGAGAGGTAGTAGCCGACGTTGCCCCAGGTGTGGTGCGAGCCGTGCGACACCGCGATGCAGCCCGGACCATAGGTGTACTTTTGCCGCTTGATCTCGTCGGTGACGATGGTGATCGCCTCGTCCCACGAAATGCGGACATAGCCGGACTTGCCGCGGTTCTGCGGATTGCGCGCGCCGTTCGGATCGAAGTCGACGCGCTTCATCGGATAGAGCAGACGGTCCGGCGAGTAGACGATCGACTTCGCGTTCTGGCCGTGCGGCGCCAGCGTGGTCTTGCGCGGCGGCGTGAGCTTGAGCCCGCGCGCCTCGATGGTGAACGAGGCGCCGTCGTCCTCGGCGAGATCGATCGGCGTCATGCGCACGATCTTGCCGTCCTTGACCGAGACGAACACCGGCCCGCCGTTGGTCATGTTGCAATAGCGCATCGAGCCATCCGGCATCGGCGTGCCCATCTGCAAGCCGACCGTCTGCCCCATCATCACGGTCTGCGCGAACCAGTTGGCGAGGCCGTCGTCGCCCTGGACGGTGAGCTGGAATTCCTTCTGCGCGTTGATCTGGTCGAGCCAATTGATCGGCGGCATCAGCAGGTCGGCGCCCAGCGCCGCGTTCTTGAAGCCGACCGTGACGTCGGCATCCTTGCGGACGCCGAAGCCGGAGCTGATTGTCCCGTCGCGGAACGTGAACCAGCGGCCGATCTCCTCGTCGCGCGCCATGAACTGCGCGGTGAGGTTCTTCTCCTTGATCCGCGCGCGATACTCCGGGTGCCGCCAGGCCTGGAACTTCAGGAGCCAGGACAGCCCGAGCAGGATCAGCGAAAGCTTCAGGGCGGCGATGTTCATGGGCGATCTCCTCGCCCAACTTTTACGGGAAATCGCCCACCGAATCCAGGCGGGCGCCGTATGCAGGATTTGCAACCCGTCATCCTGAGGTGGCCGCCCTAAGCGCGTTTACGCGCGTCTTCGACGCGCTATGGCGGCCCTCGAAGGATGAACGGCCCCGATGGCGCAACAACTGGGCCGTCGACCCTTCGAGGCTCGGCCTTCGGCCTCGCACCTCAGGGTGACGGAGATAGAGCGGCGCGCGCGTCTACCTATTGATCCAGGCCAGCACGACGCCCATCAGCACGACGCGGACGGAGTCGAAACCAATCTGCTTGATCGCGAGCGCGAGCGGCACCGGCGTGACCACGTGGTAGATCAGGTAGGTCGGGATCACCGTCAGGAAGGCGATGGCGATGCCATATCGCACGCCCTGCGCGAGCCAGGGCTTGTCTTCCTTGCCTTGCACATAGACCCACGCGAAGGCGATGCCGAACAGCGCCTGCGCCAGGATGAGGTAGTGCATCAACGTTTGCGCCTCGGCCGGCGGGCGCATGCCCGGCGTAGCCGCATAGTCGGCGCCGAGCAGAAGCCCGTGCACGACGAAGCTCAGCGCCCAGGCCATGATGAACATGACCACGGCGGAGACGATGCATTTCCGGCTCATTGTCATCGCGTCCTCCCCTGTTCGACTTTACACCAACATCCGCACCGGATTTTCGATCATCTGCCGGAACGCCGCCAGCAGCTCGGCGCCAAGCGCGCCGTCGACCACGCGGTGATCGCAGGACAGCGTCACCGACATCTGGCTGACGAATTTCACCGAGCCGTCCTCGGCCTCGACCGGGGCGCGCCGCGACGCTCCGACCGCGAGGATGGTGGCGTGCGGCGGGTTGATGATGGCGGAGAATTCGCGGACGCCGTACATGCCGAGATTGGAGATCGCCGACGCGCCGCCCTGGTATTCGCCGGGCTTGAGCTTCTTGTCGCGCGCGCGGCCGGCCAGGTCCTTCATCTCGTTCGAGATCGCCGACAGCGACTTCTGCTCGGCGTTGCGAATGACCGGCGTCAGCAGTCCGCCCTCGATCGCCACCGCGACGCCCACGTCGGAATGCTTGAAGCGCAGGATGCGGTCGCCCGCCCACACCGCGTTCGCCGCCGGCACGCGCTGCAGCGCCAGCGCCAGCGCCTTGATGACGAAATCGTTAAGCGAGAGCTTGTAGGCCGCCTCGCCGTCCTTCGCACCCGCCGTTTTTTTGGGCGCGCCGGCGTTCGCCTCCTCGCGCAGCGCGTTGAGCTTGTCGAGCTCGACATCGGCGGTGAGATAGAAATGCGGGATGGTCTGCTTGGCCTCGATCAGCCGCGCCGCGATGGTGCGGCGCATGTTGTCGAGCGGCACCTCCTCGAAGTCGACGCCCTGATAGAGCGCCTTCACCTGCACAGCCGACGCCCCGGTTGCCATCGCGGCGGCACGTCCCGCGCCGCTCGCCAGCGCCGCCTCGACATCCTGCGCGACGATGCGGCCGTGCGGGCCTGAGCCGCTGATCCGCGACAGATCGATGCCGCCCTCGCCCGCCAGCCTTCGCGCCAACGGCGTGACGAATGTCCCACTCGCGAGCTTCGCCGGCCCGTAATTGCGTTCGGGCGTGCGAACCTCGAAGAACGGGTCCATCGGCCCGCTCGGCTGGATCGCGCGCTGTTGCACGGGCGCAGCCGCAACAGCGGGAGCCGCGGCCTTCGGCGCGGCTGGTTGCGAAACAGCAGCAGCGGGCATTGCAACAACCGCAGCCCCGCCCTCGCCCGCGATCACCGCCACCACCGCGCCCACCGGCGCCACCGCGCCGGTCGGCACGCGGATTTCCGTCAGCACGCCGGCCGAGATCGCCGGCACCTCCATCGACACCTTGTCGGTCTCGATCTCGAACAGGTTGTCGCCCGGCTTCACCGCGTCGCCGGCCGCCTTGAACCATTTCGTGATCTTGCCCTCGGAGACGGTCTCTCCGAGCTGCGGCATCAGGACGTCCATTCAATCCTCTCGTGTCCCGGACGCGGTGCAGCGCGAGCGCGAAGCGCGAAACGGTGCACCGCAGATCCGGGACCTTAGCGAAAGCGGTCTATGTAACGGTCCCGGGTCTGCAGCGCATCATCAAGCGATGCTGCGCTGCGCCCGGGACACGAAACCTGTCTACCAATTCGTCGCAATGTACTGCGTCTCCAGGAACGCCATCAGCCCTTCGTGCGCGCCCTCGCGGCCGATGCCGGACTGCTTCATGCCGCCGAACGGCGCCGCCGGATCGGAGACCAGCCCGCGGTTGAGGCCGATCATGCCGAAGTCGAGCCTCTCGGAGACGCGCATGCCGCGGCCGAGGTCCTTGGTGTAGAGGTAGGCGACGAGGCCGTAGATCGTGTCGTTGGCCCGCTTGATCACCTCGTCCTCCGAGGTGAACGTCTGCAACGAAGCCACCGGTCCGAAGATTTCCTCGTTCAGCATCTTGGCGTTGTTCGGCACGTTGGAAAGCACGGTGGCCGGATAGAAGAAGCCCGGGCCTTCCGGCTGCTTGCCGCCGACGAGAATCTTCGCACCCTTGCCGACCGCGTCCTCGACCAGCTCGACCACCTTGTCGCGGCCTTCGGCGTTGACCAGCGGGCCGAGCGCCACGCCGTCGTCGAGGCCGTTGCCCATCTTCAGCGCACCCATCTTGGCGGTGAGCTTCTTGGCGAACTCGTCCTGCACGCTCTCGTGCACGTAGAAGCGGTTGGCCGCGGTGCAGGCCTCGCCCATGTTGCGCATCTTGGCGATCATCGCGCCGTCGATCGCGGCATCGATGTCGGCATCCTCGAACACGATGAACGGCGCGTTGCCGCCAAGCTCCATCGCGGTGTTGAGCACGTTGTCGGCGGCGCTGTGCAGCAGCTTGCGGCCCACTTCGGTGGAGCCGGTGAACGACACCACGCGTACGCGCGGATCGTGCAGCATGTGATCGACCACCGGTCCGGACCGGCGCGACGGGATCACGTTGACGACGCCGGCCGGCACGCCAGCCTCTTCCAGGATCGGCATCAGCGCCAGCATGGTCAGCGGCGTCTCGGAGGCGGGCTTGAGGATGACCGGGCAGCCGGCGGCGAGCGCCGGGCCGATCTTTCTCGTGGCCATCGCCGCGGGGAAATTCCACGGCGTCACCAGCACGGCGATCCCCGCCGGCTTGTGGTGCACGAACATGCGCGCGCCCGAGGCCGGCGCCATGCCGTTCTGGCCGAGATTGCGCACGCCCTCCTCGGCGTTCCAGCGGAAGAACTCGGCGGCATAGGCGACCTCGCCGCGCGAATCCGACAGCGCCTTGCCGTTTTCGATGGTGATCAGCTTCGCCAGCCGCTCGGCGTCGCGCATGATCAGTTCGAACGCCTTGCGCAGGATCTCGCCGCGCTCGCGCGGCTTCTTCGCGGCCCAGGGTCCGAACGCGGCCTGCGCCGCATCGAGCGCCGCCTTGGCGTCATCGACGCTGGCGCTGGCGACCGAAGCGATCTTCTGCTCGGTCGCCGGATCGATCACGTCGAAGCGCGCGCCGTCGGAGGATTTTTTCCATTTGCCGCCGATCCAGAGATCGGTCGGGACGTTGGCGAGCAGGTTGTCGTATGCAGCCATGATCTCTCTCCACTTTCTCCGCCGTCATGCGCGGGCTTGACCCGCGCATCCATCACCTTCGCAAAATCGTCCTCGCCGGATGGATCGCCGGGTCAAGCCCGGCGATGACAGCTTCTCCTGTTCAGCAACTTAAGCCTTCAACGTCCTGCGCACCCGATCGACGATGCGATCGACGGTCGGCAGGATCGCGTCTTCCAGAATATCGGCAGCCGGCAGCGGGATGTGCGGCGTGGTGATCCGCACCAGCGGCCCGTCGAGGTCGTAGAACGCCTCGTCGGCGATGATCGACATGATCTCCGCGCCCCAGCCGCACAGCCGCGGATTTTCCTCGACCGAGAAACAGTGGTGCGTCTTGGCGACCGAACCGAGGATGGTTTGCGTGTCCAACGGAATGAGCGAGCGCACGTCGATCACCTCGCAGTCGATGCCGTGCTCGATGGCGAGCCGCTCGGCGGCCTGCAACGCGCGCGGCACCATCAAGGCGAGGGCAATGATGGTCGCATCCTTGCCCGGCCGCAAAATCTTGGCGGTGCCGAGCTTGTCCAAAATCTCGCCGTCCGGCACCTCGCCCTTGGTCCCATAAAGCGACTTGTGCTCGAGGAAGATCACCGGATCGGGATCGCGCACCGCCGCCGCCAGCAAACCAATCACATCGACCGGGCTCGACGGCGCCACCACCTTCAGACCGGGAATCATCATGCACCAGTTCTCGACGCTCTGGCTGTGCTGCGCGCCGAAGCGGGAGCCCGCGCCGTTGCCGGTGCGCACCACCAGCGGGCACTTGGTCTGCCCGTTGGTCATGTAGCGGCTCTTGGGGACCTCGTTGGCGATGTAGTCGAAGCAGACCGCGAAGAAGTCCGAGAACATGATCTCGGCGATCGGCTTCAGCCCCGTCATCGCCGCGCCCATGGCGGCGCCGAGGATCGCCTGTTCGGAGATCGGCGTGTCGCGCACGCGCAGCGGCCCGAACTGCTCGTACAGCCCGACCGTCGCCTTGAACACGCCGCCGGCCTTGGCGACGTCCTCGCCGAGGAACACCACGTCGGGATCGCGCGCCATTTCCTGGGCGATGCCGCGGGCCACGGCGTCGCGATAGGTCAGTTCCGCCATGCCCAGCCCCCGTCCGCGTAAACGTCGGTCGTCAGGATATCCATCGGCGGATTCGGCGACGCCTTGCACGCCTCGGTCGCCTCATCGACGATCCGCTTGATGTCGGCGTCGATTTTCGCGACCGCGTCGTCGCCGATGCCGAACTGCTTCAGCCGCTCGCGATAGATCTTGATCGGGTCGCGTTCCTTCCACCGCTCAAGCTCGCCCTCGGGGCGATACTTGGCCGGGTCGGCGCGCGAATGGCCGCTGTGGCGATAGGTCATGCATTCGATCAGCGACGGGCCGCCGCCGGCGCGCGCCTTCTCGTAGGCTTTCATCGCCGTGCGATACACCACGTCGGCATCGTTGCCGTCGATGACGATCCGCTCCAGCCCGTAGGCCGAGGCGCGGTCCGCCGCCGGATGCTCGACCGCGGTCACCTCGCTGATCGGCGTGTATTCCATGTAGAGATTGTTCTCGCAGACGAAGATCACCGGCAGCTTCCAGACCGCGGCGAAGTTCAGCGCCTCGTGGAACGCGCCGATGTTGGTGGTGCCGTCGCCGAAGAAACAGGTCGTGACGTCGCTGTGGCCCTTGTACTGCGCCCGCCAGGCGGCGCCGCAGGCGATCGGCAGGTGCGCGCCGATGATGGCGTAGGAGCCCATCACGCCGTGCTCCTCGGAGGTCAGATGCATCGAGCCGCCCTTGCCGCGCATCAGGCCGTTGTCGCGCTGCATCAGTTCGCCCAGCACCTTTTCCACCGGCACGCCGCGGGCGAGCGTGTGGGCGTGGCCGCGGTAGGTGCAAAAACTGAGATCGCCCTTCTTCATCGCCACCGCGAAGCCGGCCGCCACCGCCTCCTGGCCGAGCGACAGATGGCTCGTGCCCTTCACCAGGTTCTGCAGGAACAGGTCGAACGCGCGCTGCTCGGCCTCGCGGATGTTGACCTGACTGCGATAGAGCTCGAGGCGCGTTTCCTCCCCGATATCGTCGTTCAGGGCGGCCGCGGAGGTCGGTTTCTTCGACATTTCAGGTCCCTGGGCAGTCTTGTTGGCTGGCCGGTATCAGGCGGGGCGGCGCCATTTTGTCAACCGGGCTCGACCGGGGCAATGACTCTGCCGGTCACCTTGCGTTCGCGGTAGAGCAGATAGAGCCCCGAAGCGATGACGATCGCAGCCCCGGTCAGCGTCCAGTGGTTGGGCACGTTGGCGAACACCAGATAGCCGAGCGTCGTGGCCCACAGCAGCTGGGTGTACATGAACGGCGACAGCACCGACGCCGGCGCCCGCCGGTGGGCCGCGATCAGCAGGAAATGGCCGAACGCGCCGAAGCCGCCCACCGCCACCATCAGCACCACGTCGAGCCAGCCGGGCGGCGGCGTCCACACGAACGGCAGGATGGGAAGCATGACCAGCGCGCCCAGCAGGTTGGAATAGAACAGCGTGGTCTCGCTGGTGTCGGTGCGCGACAGCAACCGGGTGCAGATCGCGTAAGCGGCGTAGCAGAACGCGCTGCCGACCGAGAACAGCGCCGCCCAGTGCATGCCGCCGAAGCCGGGACGCACCACCACCAGCACGCCGAGGAAGCCGACGACAATCGCGGTCCAGCGCCGCCAGCCCACCCATTCGCCGAGGATCGGCCCGGCCAGCACGGCAACCAGGAACGGCGTCGAGAACATGATCGCCAGCGCCTCGTCGAGTTGGAGATAGCGGAACGCCATGAAGTTGAAGACGGTCGAGCCGAGCAGCAGCACCGAGCGGCCGATCTGCAACGGCAGCCGCGTGGTCCTGAGCAGACCCGGCCGCGTGGCCGGATTGGAGATCATCAGCGTCAGCAGGAACGCCGCGGCATAGCGCACGCCGACCACCTGCAGCGTGTCCATGTGGCCGCCGAGATATTTCGCCATGCAGTCGAGAATGGCAAACGACGCCACCGCGCCGCACATCAACGCGATGCCGGTCAGCCGCTGGCGGCGCTCGTGGGATTCATACGGAGTCACGCCTGCACTCCACACGCCGGCAGCGCCGTCTCCCCTCCCCCCGAGAAGCGGCGGGGAGGGGTCGGGGGTGGGGGGCGGCGCAGCAAACGGCGACCAGAACTTTTCCCACGGACCTCGCCGCGCGGATGCGAACAAGCGAACACGCGGACTCGTGGCAGCACCCCCCACCCCCGACCCCTCCCCACCACGCGCTGCGCGCGTGGGTGGGAGGGGAGAAGCAAGAGTCGGTACTCCACGCCGCTCAATACGTCGCCCGTCCGCCAGAAATGTCGAACACCGAGCCGGTGGTGAAGGAGCAGTCCGCCGACGCGCAGAACGCCACCAGCGCCGCGATCTCGTCGACCTCGACGAAACGCCCGCGCGGGATCTTCGCCAGCATGTAGTCGATGTGCTCCTGCGTCATCTGGTCGAAGATCGCGGTCTTGGCCGCCGCCGGCGTCACGCAGTTGACCGCGATGTCGTAGCTCGCGAGCTCCTTGCCGAGCGATTTGGTCAGCGCGATCACACCGGCCTTCGACGCCGAATAGGCCGGCGCGTTCGGATTGCCCTCCTTGCCGGCGATCGAGGCGACGTTGACGATGCGGCCGTAGTTCTGCGCGATCATCAGCGGCACCACGGTGCGGCAGCAGTAGAACTGGCTGTCGAGATTGACCCGCATCACCTCGGCCCAGGCCGCGGGGTCGTACTCCCAGGTCTTGACGTTCGGACCGGCGATGCCGGCGTTGTTGACCAGGATGTCGATGCGGCCGAGCGCCTTCACCGTCGCGTCGCGCGCCGCCTCGACCTCGCCGAGCTTGGTGACGTCGACGGTGACGGCCTCGACCCGGCGGTTGCGCTTCAATTCGTCCGCGGTCTGTTTGGCGAGCTTGCCGTCGCGATCCCAGATCGCGACCGACGCGCCGGATTCCAGCAGCCGCTCGACGATCGCCCTGCCGATGCCCTGGGCGCCGCCGGTGACGACCGCATTCTTGCCGCCGAGGTCGATCTTGTTGGCCATGCTGCCCTCCGCTTTGGCCGGACCCTAGCGAAGCGGAGGCACACATGCGAGCGGCTAAATCCTCAGAGCAGGGCCGGCGCTGCTGTTCGGTTTGCCGTTGATCGCCCATCTCGGATGATCTAGATTCGATCCGTGGGGCCTGCGGCGGTCGCCCCGCAATTCCAAAGGCTCGGGAGCCCAAGCACCGCCTCCTCTGATACGGAGGGGGCTATGCGTTCTGCGAGCTTCTTTATCTCACCCCAAGACCTTTGGACTGCGATCGGCACTGCGGCCGCGCCGCAGATCATCGATGCACGCCGCCGCGATGTCTACGACGCGGCACCCAACCTGCTGCCGACCGCGATATGGCAGGACGCGAAAAGCGCCGACTGGATGGCGTCGCTCGAGCGCACGCGTCCCGTCGTCGTGGCCTGCAAGGCCGCCCACGAGATGAGCCAGATGGTGGCGGCCGACCTTCGGGCCAAGGGCTTCGACGCTGGCGTGCTCGCTGGGGGATATGCAGCATGGACCGGCGCGGGATTGCCGCTTGTCGACAAGGCGACGCTCGATCGGTTCGCACCCGCGCGGCCAAGCCAGTGGGTGACGCGGCGGCGGCCGAAAATCGATCGCATCGCCTGCCCGTGGCTCATTCGCCGTTTCATCGACGCGCAGGCACGCATCCTGTTCGTCGATCCCCCGGAAGTCCCGGCGGTCGCCCGCGAGACCGGCGCCGTGCCGTTCGACATCGAGGGCGTGGAAATCTCCCACGACGGCCCGCGCTGCAGCTTCGACACCATGCTCAAGCTGTTCGGGCTCGAAGCCGAGCTGTCGCTGGCCCGGCTGGCGCTGATCGTGCGCGGCGCCGACACCGCGCGGCCCGATCTCGCACCGGAGGCCGCCGGGCTGCACGCGATCTCGCTCGGATTGTCGGCGCTCGCCGGCGACGACGACCACGGCCTGCTGCAGCACGGATTTATGGTCTACGATGCGCTGTTCGCATACCTGCGCTTTGCCGCGCAGGAGCGCCACAACTGGCCGGTCAAGGCAGCGTGACGAACATGACGATCGAAGCGGCACACACCACCGGCGGCGAGCAGACTCCGACCTTCGGCGAGTTCTTCAAGGTCTGGCTCAAGATCGGCTGCATCAATTTCGGCGGGCCGGCGGGCCAGATCGCGATGATGCATCGCATCGTGGTCGACGAGAAGAAGTGGGTCGAGGAGTCGCGGTTCCTGCACGCGCTCAACTTCTGCATGCTGCTGCCGGGGCCGGAGGCGCAGAAGCTCGCAACCTATATCGGCTGGCTGCTGCACGGCGTGCGCGGCGGGCTCACCGCCGGCATCCTGTTCGTGCTGCCGGGCGCGCTGGTGATGCTGGGGCTGAGCCTGCTCTATGCGCTGGGGCGCGGCTTCTCGGTGGTGGACGGCGCGCTGTTCGGCATCAAGGCTGCCGTGCTGGTGATCGTGGTCGAGGCGCTGATCCGGATCGGCAAGCGCGCGCTCAAAACGTCGGTTCTGCTCTGGCTTGCGGCAGGCGCGTTCATCGGCATCTTTTTCCTTGCGCTGCCGTTTCCCTTGATCGTCATCGCCGCGGCGCTGGTGGGATTCCTGGTCGCGCGATCGTCACCTGAGCTGCTCGGGCTGAAGGATGACGCGGACGGGCTGGCTCCGCCTGCTCCCGACCGCTGGCGACAAGCCATCACCGCGACGGTGGTTGGACTCATCGTCTGGTGGACGCCGGTGGCGCTTGCCGTCCTGGTGTTCGGACCGAGCCATGTGCTGGTCAGCATCGGCATATTCTTCTCGAAGCTCGCCGTGGTCAGCTTCGGCGGCGCCTACGCGGTGCTTGCCTACATGGCGCAGCAGGCGGTCGAAACCCATCATTGGATGACGGCGCCGGAAATGGTCGACGGCCTCGGCCTCGCCGAGACCACGCCGGGACCGCTGATCCTGGTGACGCAGTTCGTCGGCTTCCTCGCCGCCTTCCGCGAGCCTGGGCCGTTCTCGCCTGTCACCGCGGGCATCCTCGGCGCGGTGATGACCACCTGGGTGACGTTTACGCCATCGATGCTGTGGATTTTCGCCGGCGCACCGTTCGTCGAGCAGTTGCGCGCCAACAAGCGGCTTTCGGGGGCGCTCGCCGCCATCACCGCCGCGGTGGTGGGCGTCATCCTCAATCTCACCGTCTGGTTCGCGCTGCACGTGCTGTTCGGGCACGTCGAGGAGCGGCATACCGGCTGGCTGCGCTGGTACGCGTTCGATCCGCTGGCGCTCGATCTCAAGGCGACCGCACTGGCGCTGATCGCCGGCGTGCTGGCGTTCTGGCTGCATCGCGGGCTGATCGAGGTGGTGGCGGTGATGGCCGCGCTCGGGATCGCCGTGCGTTTGATCTTCGGCGCGTGATCAGCTCTCGCGCGCAACCGCGCTCTCGTGCCAGCTCCGCAGCGCGAGATGCGCGATCAGCGACATCAGCCCGAAGATGGCGATGCCGGCGATCGACAAAAGCAACAACGCCGCGAACATGCGCGGGATGTTGAGCCGGTAGCCGGACTCGGCGATGCGATAGGCGAGACCCGAGCCGGCGCCGGCCGAGCCCGCGGCGATCTCGGCCACCACCGCGCCGATCAGCGACAGGCCGCCGGCGATCTTCAGGCCGGCCAGCATGTGCGGCAGCGCCGCCGGCAGCTTCAGCTCCCACAGCACGCGCCAGCGCGAGGCGCCGTAGAGCCGGAACAGGTCGGCGAGGTTGTGATCGATCGAGTTCAGGCCGAGCGTGGTATTGGCCAGCACCGGGAAGAACGCGACGATCCAGGCGCAGGCCAAGACCGCGGCCTGCTGCGGCAGGTAGATCAGCAGCAGCGGCGCGATCGCCACCACCGGCGTCACCTGCAGGATCACCGCGTAAGGATAAAGCGAGTGCTCGATCAGCCGCGACTGGTTGAACAGCACCGCGAGCCCGACGCCGCCGACGATCGCCAGCGCCAGGCCTTCGAACGTCGTCTCCAAGGTGGCGAGCAGCGACGTCCACAGGATCGGCCAGTCGTCGATCAGCGTGCTCACCACCAGGCCGGGGCCGGGCAGGATGTAGGGCGGCAGGTCGTTGAGCCGCACCACCAGGTCCCAGACCAGAACGCCGAACGCCAGCACGATCAGCGGCAGCACGATGCGCAGCACGCGTTCGCTCATGCCGCCGCTCCGACCGGCGCATCCATCGCCTCGCCGAGCGCCTCCGACGCGCGCCGGCAGAAGCCGGCATACTCGGCCGAGGTGCGGAACCCCGCGCCGCGCTCGCGCGCGTCGATCGCCATCTCGCCAAACACCCGGCCGGGCCGGCGCGTCATCACCACCACGCGCTGCGACAGGTACACCGACTCGAACACCGAGTGGGTGACGAACACCACCGTCATGCCGAGCGAACGCCACAGCGCGATCAGGTCGTCGTTGAGCTTGAAGCGGGTGATCTCGTCGAGGGCGGCGAACGGCTCGTCCATCAGCAGCACGCGCGGCGACGTGACCAGCGCGCGCGCGATCGACACCCGCATCTTCATGCCGCCGGAGAGCTCGCGCGGATAGGCGTTGGCGAACTCGGTCAGTCCGACATGCGCCAGCGTCTCGTTGATGCGCGGCGCGGCGGCGGCGCGCTCGACGTCGGCGAGCTTCAGCGGCAGATAGACGTTGGAGAACACGCTCGCCCACGGCATCAGCGTCGGCTCCTGGAACACGAAGCCGAGGTTCTTGCGCGCGGCCTCGCCGCCCGGCCAGGTCATGGTGCCGTGCGACGGCTCGCTCAGCCCGGCGATGATGCGCAGCGCCGTCGACTTGCCGCAGCCCGACGGCCCGAGCAGCGACAGGAACTCGCCCTCGCGCACGTCGAGGTCGAGGCCGTCGAGCGCGACCGTGCCGGTGCCGAAGGTCTTGCCGACGCCGCGCAGCGCGACGACGGGGGAGCCGGGATAGATGGGAGGCGATACGGTC
>CAMDEB010000012.1 GCA_945893085.1 Rhodoplanes serenus
CCGCAACCCCGGCCAGCTCCGACGGCGCGAGCGCTACCGGCCGAACACGCCGCTCAAAGGGGTCCCTTTTGGATGCCGATAAGGGGGCCCGATCCAACGCCGATTGACAGCATGCAGCTTCGCAATGCGGCCTCAACCGCACGGGCGGCATTGCTCGAAGCGGCGGCGAAGCGCTTGGATACCAGCGTCGACAAACTCACCGTCAGCGACGGCGTCATTGCCGGTGGCGGCAAGAAGGTCGGCTACGGCGAACTCGTCGGCGGCAAGGCGTTCGAGCTCAAGCTCGACCATGCCAAGCCGGCGAAGGCCAAGGACCCGAAAGACTACAAGATCGTCGGCAAGTCCGTGCCGCGCATCGACATCCCCGACAAGATCATGGCGCGGTTCACCTACATGCAGGACTTCCGCGTGCCCGGCATGCTGCATGGGCGCGTGGTGCGGCCGCCGGCCTTTGGCGCCAAGCTCGAGAACGTCGACGAAGGCTCGATCAAGGACGTCGCCGGCGTCGTCAAGGTCGTTCGCGACGGCGACTTCCTCGGCGTCGTGGCGCAGAGCGAATGGGGCGCGATCAAAGCGGCCCGGCAGTTGAAGGCGACCTGGTCGAAGTCGGAGACCCTGCCCGACCAGGGCAAGCTTTGGGAGCATGTGCGCGCGACCAAGTCCGCCCAGGAGCAGGTGACCAGCAATGTCGGCAACGCCGCCGATGCGCTTGGCAAGGCCGCCCGGAAGCTCTCAACGCGACTTACGATTTCGCCGTCCATCTGCACGGCTCGATCGGCCCGTCGTGCGCGGTGGCGGAGATCAAGGACGGCAAGCTGACCTGCTGGTCGGCGTCGCAGGCGACGCACGACCTGCGCAAGGACCTCGCGGTCATGCTGGGCATGCCGGCGGACAACATCCGCTGCCTCTATATCGAGGGCTCGGGCTGCTACGGCCGCAATGGCCACGAGGACGCGGCGGCGGACGCGGCGCTGCTCGCGCGCGCGGTCGGCAAGCCGGTGCGCGTGCAATGGTCGCGCGCCGACGAGCACGGCTGGGAGCCCAAAGGCCCACCGACGCTGATCGATCTGCGCGCCGGCATGGACGACGCCGGCAACATCACGGCGTGGGACTCGGAGTTCTTCATCCCGCAGCAGACCGCGGGCCGGTTCCACGTGCCGATCGTGGCGGCGACGCTCAGCGGCAACGCGGCGCAGCCCGACGTCGCGCCGGGCAACGTGTTCCAGAATTCGGCGATCCCCTACAAGTTCGCCAACGTCAAGACGCTGTGCCACCGGCTGGAAACCACGCCGTTCCGTCCGTCCTGGATCAGGACGCCGGGCCGGATGCAGAACACCTACGGCAACGAGTGCTTCATGGATGAGCTCGCCGCGGCGGCCAAGGCCGACCCGATCGAGTTCCGCCGCAAGTACATCGATCCCACCGACAGGCGCGGCCTCGAAGTGCTGGACCGGCTCATCGCGCTCGCCAAATGGGAGAAGCGACCTTCGCCGCAACAGAACATCAGCGGCAACGTGCTCAAGGGCCGTGGCATGAGCTACACCAAGTATGAGTTGGTGCGCACCTATGTCGGTGTGGTGGCGGATGTCGAGGTGGATCGCACCACCGGAGTGATCCGCGTGCCGAAGTTCTACGTCGTCCATGACTGCGGTCAGATCATCAATCCGGACGGCCTGAAGAGCCAGCTCGAAGGCAACGTTATCCAGACTGTGAGCCGAACCTTGATCGAGGAGCTCAAGTTCGACCGCTCGACCGTGACCAGCCTCGATTGGGAGACCTATCCGATCCTGACGTTCCCGGGTGTGCCCGAGATCGTCATGGACCTGATCGATCGCCCGACCGAGCGGCCGTGGGGCGCGGGCGAACCGGCGGCGGCGGTCGTGCCCTCGGCGATTTCGAACGCGGTGTTCGACGCCACCGGCGTGCGGCTGCGCTCGGTGCCCTACACGCCGGAGAAGGTGAAGGCCGCATTGCGCGGCACCGCCTGAGCGAGCAAGCGGCCTCGCGATCATCAACCCGGCTCGATTGACGCCAATCGAGCCGGACTTTTTTGTCGGCCCGTTTCAAGTCTTCGCGTGCTTGGCGATCGCCTGCGCCAGCCGCGGCAAGATCCGCAGCGCATTGTTGTATTCAATGTCCCGCCGCGTCCTGGCGTCCCAGCCGTCGTACGCATCGAACCCCGCCAGCGTGTCGCGCACGTCCTGCACCGGATTGCGATGGCGCGAGAACGGAAAATCGGTCCCGAACAGGATGTGCGAGGGATCGGCGATCTCCATCAGGCATTTCAGCGGGCCCGGCGCGTTGATCTCGGCCACGTCGTAGTAGAGCCCGCGCAAGGTGCTCTCGACGGTGCCTCCGACGAGATGCTTGTTGACCTTCGGATTGTGGTCCATCGCGCTCAGCCGATAGACCAGGAATGGAATGGTGCCGCCGCCGTGCGGCATGATCCACTTGATGTTGGGAAATTTTCCGAACGTGCCGTTCCAGAGCAGGTTGTGAATCGCCCGCGTGGTGTCGAGCACCAGCTCGGTGTATCCGGCGGGGTAGGAATAGGCCGGCATGTTTTTCGCCTGGTTGCGCAGCGGATGAATGAAGACCACGGCCTTGCGGCGATCGAGCTCGGCATAGAGCTCGTCCTCGTCGGGATGGCCGAGATGGCGCGGGCCGTGGTGGCTCAACAGACAGATGCCGTCGAGCTTGAGCGTGTCGAGGGCATATTCCACCTCGCGGATCGAGCCCGCGACGTCGGGCAGCGGCAACAGCGCGAAGGCGCCGAACCGGTGCGGCCGGTCGGCGATCAGCTTGGCTGAGCCCTCGTTGCACTCGCGCGCGATCCGGATCGCCATGTCGACGTCGCCGAAATAGGCGCCGGGCGAGGCGATCGAGTTGACCACGGCGACCATGCCGGTTTCGTCCATCAGCTCGAGCTGCTTCTCCACGCTCCACTCGGGCCACGGATTCTCGCCGCTGCCCATGATGCCCACCGCCGCCATGGCGCGCTTGTAGTGGTCCGGCACGGGGTGCTGGTGGGTGTCGATCAGCGGTCCGCGGCTCATGAAACGTCTTCCATTGCTTGCGTCGGCTCCCCGACGGGGGCTTGAATGTGCCAGGAAGCGGGACTTCTGAATATCCTCACATTTCCGCCGCAAGCACGGTGTTGTTTGGTGCGTTGGTCATTGGATTATGATGCGTATCATTGCCATAGCGGCCTTTGCCGCGCTCCTCGCCTGCCCCGGGACCGAAACCGCCGCGCAACCGGCGGCCGGCGAAGAATTGCAGATTGCGTGGCAGGTCAAGAACCGGTTCCGGCTGTTCCGCAGTGACGCGGACTTCGAGCGCCACGTCGCCGCCGACCATGGCGACGGCGTGCTCGCCGCCGAGCACCGGCTCGCCGCCGCCAGCGACGGGCGCGGCTGGGCGACCGACACGATCGACCGCCTGTGCGTCGATGCGAGCGGCAAGCTCCAGGAAACCTGCCAGCGCGACGGCGAACGCGAGAACTATCTCGCGCCGCAGGATCACCGCATCGTCGCCCGCCTGACCGGGCCGATGCCGGCCGGCGCCACCTGCACCTGGAGTTTCGACGACGGCACCATTCCGCCGCAGCAGGCGACCGCGCCCTGCACCGAGGAGGTGCGGCTGCGGGTGCGCTACGGCAAGCCGACGATCGCCGCCGTCGGCATCACCCGTCCCGACAACAGCGTCGACCACGCCACCCCCGAGATCCGGGTCCGCGACCTGCTGATCGCGGGACTGGGCAACTCGATCGCGTCCGGCGAGGGCAATCCTGACCGGCCGGTGGCGCTGGCCGACGAGGGATTCTGCTTCCGGCGCTTCCTCGGATCGGGCCTGAGCGAATACTTCCGTCCGAGCCGCGTGGGCTATGACGGCAACAAGGCCTGCGACGACACACCCGGAAGCCCGGGCGCCGCAACCGCCGTTGGCGAATGGAACCGTCGTGGCGCGCGCTGGCTTTCCGCGGCGTGCCACCGCTCGCTCTACGGCTACCAGATCCGCACCGCGCTCGCGCTGGCGGTGCAAAATTCCCACATCGCCGTCACCTATCTGCCGCTCGCCTGCACCGGAGCGACGATCGACGCCGGCCTCTTCAGTTCGCACCGGGCGCGCGAATGCCCGCTCACCGGAGACTGCGCCGGTTCGGTGCCCGCCCAGCTCACCCAATTGCAGGAGGCGCTCGCGAGCGCACGCCGCCGTCAGCCCGACCGCAACCTCGACCTTGTCCTGCTGACCGTCGGGGCCAACGATATCAAGTTCTCCGGGATGGTTGCCGACGTGATCGTAGCGTCCGGTGTCGAACGGACGCTGTTTCAGCAAAGCGGGCTGATCGCCTCGGCCGCGCAGGCGGAGCAAATCCTCAATCACGAATTTCCAGCATCCTTCACCAAGCTGCGCACCGCGTTGAAGCCTGTGGTCGGCGGCGACATGTCGCGGGTTATTTACGTCTCCTACGGTCATCCCGGACTGCACGGCGGCAAAGCCTGCCCGGGCGGCCGCGACGGTCTCGACGTGCATCCGGCGTTCACCGCCGACGCCACCCGGATGCGGCAGGTGGCCGACTTCGTTCAGGACAAGTTCCTGCCGAAGGTGAAGGCGCTGGCGCGCTGCGAAGCCGGCACGATCTGCCGCGATCCGGGCTCGGATCGCATGACCTTCGTCGATTCCCACCAGGCGGCTTTCGCCTCGCACGGTTTTTGCGCACGCGCCGACAGCGACCCCGAGTTCGACCGCGAATGCTTCTCGACCAAAGGCGAAAGTTTCGATCCCAATCCGGTGACCGCGGCGACCGCCCCGCTCGCCTGCGGACGCCGGCCGAGCGAATTCCGCCCCTATGCGCCGCGCGCACGCTGGATCCGGACGGCAAACGACAACTACTTCACCGCGATGACGTTTCCGCAGGGTCTGCTGCAGCCGAGCGACATTCACGACGCCACATGGGGGGCGATTTCCGCCGTCTACGGCGGCGCCATCCATCCGAGCGCCGAAGGCCATGCCGCCATGGCCGACGCCGCGCTGCCGGCCGCGCGCGAGCTGCTCGAGCTGAAGGCGCCGACCGCGGTCACCGCCGCGCCGCTGCCGCCGCTGCGATAGGTCTAGCCACTCCGCCGCGCCACATCGGGCGTGCGCACGTGCTCCGGGCGGATGCCCATGCCGACCACGCGCGCCGGAATTCGCCGCAGCATCGGAAACCGTTGCAGCAGCTTGACCGGCCAGGGCGGCTTCGGCCGCGTCGTTGTCGCCAACGTCGGTCCGATGATGCGGTTCTGAACGAACACCTGGATGCGCTGGATGAAGCGGGTCGGGAATTCACGCCGCTGCTGAACCGCGTTGAGATGATCGAGCGTGAGCCTGCCCTCGCGCAACGGCCCCGCCAGGATGTTGGCCGCCGCCACCGCGTCCTGGATCGCGAGATTGATGCCGACGCCACCGATCGGCGACATCGCGTGCGCGGCATCACCAATGCAGAGCAGACCCGGCCGGTACCATTGCCGCAGCCGGTCGACCGCGACCGTGAGCAGCTTGACGTCGTTCCAGTCCTTCAATTCATCGACGCGGCCGCGCAGCACCGGCGCGAGCCCCGCGATCTCCTGGCGCAGCGCCGGCAGGCCGCGCTGGCGCACCTCGTCAAACTTGCCCTTCGGGATGACGAAGGCGCATTGCCAATAGTCGCCGCGATCGAGCATGACAAAGACGCGTCCGGTATCGATCCGCCCCAGCGCCGCGAAACCGTCGTCGGGCCGCCGCGACAGGCGCATCCACAGCACGTCCATCGGCGCGCCGAGATCGTCGACCGCGAGCCCCGCGCGCTCGCGCAGGATCGAATGCCGCCCGTCCGCGCCGATCACCAGGTCGGCGCGAATCTCAACCGCGCCGTCCGGCGTGTTCGCGCGCAGCCCGACCACGCGCGTGTCCTCGATGATGAGATCGGTCGCCTCGGCCTTCATGCGCAGGTCGAACGCCGGATAGCGCCGGCCGTGCTCGGCGAGAAAGTTGAGAAAATCCCACTGCGGCATCAGCGCGACGAACCGGCAGCGGGTCGGCAGATGGCCGAAATCGGCGATGGTCACGCGCTCCTCGCCGATCTGGCCGCTGAGCTCGCGCACCTCGGTATGGGGAAGACGCAGGAACTCGTCGAGCAGGCCAAGCTCGTAGATCAATTCGAGCGTCGAGGGATGAATGGTGTCGCCGCGAAAATCGCGCAGGAAATCGGCGTGCTTCTCCAGCACCGTCACGTTCACGCCGGCGCGCGCCAGCAGGAAGCCGAGCATCATGCCGGCGGGCCCGCCACCGGCGATGCAGCACGTCGTCTTGAGCGGTTGCGAACCCACGGCCTGCCCCCTTCGCCACTCTAACCCCGGCGATCTGGCCGGGATAGAATGTTCAGGACACGCCGAGCTTTTTTTGCAGGCTGGTCGAGGAGGTCGTGTATTGGAAGGTGAGCTTCTTGTCCGGATGGACGTAGCGGTGCGCCTTCTGCGCCATCAGCGCGCCCTCGTGGAAGCCCGACAGGATCAGCTTGAGCTTGCCCGGATAGGTGTTGATGTCGCCGATGGCGAAGATGCCCGGCTCGCTGGTCTCGAACGCCGCGGTCTCGACCGGGATCAGATCCTCGTTCAGCCGCAGACCCCAGTTCGCGACCGGCCCGAGCTTCATGGTGAGCCCGAAGAACGGCAGCATGGCGTCGCAGGCGATGTGGAAGATCGAGCCGTCGTTGCGCTTGACGTTGGCGGCGGACAACTTGCCGCCCTCGCCTTCCAGCCCCGTCACCTGGCCGAGCACGAAGTCGATCTTGCCCTCGCCGACCAGCGCCATCATCTTGTTGACGCTGTCGGGCGCGGCGCGGAATTCCGAGCGCCGGTGCAGCAGCGTGAGATGGCTCGCGATCGGCGCCAGGTTGAGCGTCCAGTCGAGCGCGCTGTCGCCGCCGCCGACAATGAGGATGCGCTTGCCGCGGAACAGCTCCATCTTGCGCACCGAATAGTGCACCGACTGCGCCTCGTAGGCCTCGATGCCGGGGATCGGCGGGCGCTTGGGCTGGAACGAGCCGCCGCCGGCCGCGATCACCACCACCTTGACCTCGAACACCTTGTCGCCGTCGGTCTTGATGCGGAACAGCGGATCGCCGATGCGCTCGATCTCCGTCACCATCTCGTTGAGATGGATGGTCGCGCCGAACGGCTTGATCTGCTCCAGCAGCGCCTCGACCAGGCCGATCGCCGAGACCTTCGGCAGCGCCGGGATGTCGTAGATCGGCTTCTCGGGATAAAGCTCGGCGCACTGGCCGCCGGCCTTGTCGAGGATGTCGACGAGATGCGCCTTCATGTCGAGCAAGCCAAGCTCGAACACCGCGAACAGCCCGATCGGGCCGGCACCGATGATCAGCACGTCGGTCTTGATGGGTTCACTCATGCGGGCTTGTCTAACGGGCGGAGGCGTTTGCGAAAAGAGAAAATTCGTCCACAATCGCCGATAGCGATAAACTGCAACACATCCCAACTTCCCCAGGACAAGCGTTCTGCTTGCCCCCGCCCTCGCCGAAGGAATTTCCGTGAACGATCAGACCGCCCCGCGCGCGCCGAAACCCGCTCCGCAGCTTGCCGACTATCCGCACCGGGTCGCCGAAATCTGCCGGTTCGGCGACCTCGATCCGCAGGGCCACGTCAACCAGGCGATGTTCATGACCTACTTCGAGAGCGGGCGGGTGGCGATGTTCCGCGATCCCGACCTCACCATCGGCGTGCCGGGCGTGACCTTCGTGCTGGTGCGCATGGAGATCAACTACCTGAAGGAGTTGCATTGGCCCGCCACCATCGAAGTCGGCACCGGCGTCACCGAGTTCGGCCGCACCTCGTTCAAAGCGGCACAGGCGATTTTCCGTGACGGCGCCTGCGCCGCCGCCGGCCTGGCGACGCTGGTCTGCATCGACCTCAAGACCCGCAAAGCGCGGCCGCTGCCGGACGAGGCGATCGCCAAGCTGAGCTCGTGGAAGTATCGCGGCGGCTAGCCGGCCGCGCGCGACGCAAGGCGCGATGGACGAAATATTTGCGCCCTACACCTACAGCCAAAATAGAAAAACCCCGCTGCCTTGTGAGCAGCGGGATCCTTGAGGCATTCACCAACACTCCTCACTCGCGCGACGGGTGTAATCTCCTGGGAGGATTAGACGATATGGATAGTGCCGGCAGCGGCGGCGGCATCCACGCCGTGCGATCCGGTAATACCGACCAACTCGACAACAACATCGTTGGTCGTGCTGGCAGTACCATCAGAGTAGGCAACGTAGGTTTTCTGACCATCGTCGAACGCTGCGTAACCAACCGTGGTGCTCACGGTGAGTGCGGACAGGAAGTCTGACAGCGTCGCGCCGGGCTTCGTCGCAAGACCCTGATCGGTTCCGACGGTGGCACCCACGGTCCATCCCGAACCCAGTTGCAAGGAGTTCAGAACGTTGGTGCCAGTGTTATGGATAACATCTTGGTCAAGGGCAAAATTAGAGACCTTGTCAAATGCGGTAGAAGTGGCGTCACCCGCAGCGTACACCAGAGTATTGATCGTACTCGCCGCGTGAGCACCCAGATTGATGACATCCGCACCAGTACCACCGGTAATGGTGTTGCTCAAAGACGCCCCACCAGCAGCAGGAGAGAGCGTAACGATATCGTTGCCTGCACCAGTTGTAATTGTATTGGTTGCTCCGGCAGATGTCGTCACTGATACATTATCTGCACCTGCGCCCGTTGTAATCGTCTGCGCACCTGAAAAACCTATCGCTGTCACCGTGACGGCGCCTGCACCAGTGCTCGTAATGGTCTGCGCACCTGCAGCCAGAAGCGTTGCCGTCACTGCGGCAAGATTTGCACCGCTAATGGTCTGCGCACCTCCATCGGTTGTAGCTATCACCGTGGCGAGACCTGAGCCAGTCTGAAGGGTCTGCGCACCTGCACCGGATGCTGTTGTGAGTGTTGCAGGCCCAGTAAACGTACTCATGTCGATATTAATCGCACCGTCGGTCGATGTCGGCGTCAGGTGTACGCCCATCAACTTGAATGCCGCATCAAAAAAAGTGCCTGTGGTAACGGTTTGTGCGCCAGCGTTTGTTTTGATCAGAATATATTCGATACCGGAAACGTTAGTCCAAAGGTTATCATTCAGAGTGGTCGCAGCAGTTAATATCGAAGGGTCGATTTTCAGCGTATCTGTACCTCCATTGCCAGCGAGAGTATCGCCGGCATTAAACGTATTGGTCCCTCCGTCGCTGTAGGTGGCGACAAAACTGTCATCACCGATTCCTCCAGCAAAACTGTCCGTGGCCGGAGTGAGCGTGAACGTCGTGCCGCTGGTATCCGGCTGCCCGACGACCGGTGCGAGACTGTCCGAATCGGCCGCCGCATTGGTCTGGACGATGGCGATGTCGCGGGTCGAAGAATTTTGATTGACGCCCGTGAGCACATTGACCTGGGCATTGAACGCATCGTCATTCACCGCTTGCGCGTTCATGAATGCATTGCCGGATTCCGAACTCCGGCTGACCCAATTCTCGGAGACCGCTTCCTTGTTCAAGAAGGTGTTCTGGCGATCGATCGCAGCCTGGTCGCTTGAGCCCGATAGATCGATGTTCAGGAAGTCGCTGGTGAAGTTTCCGGTCAGCTTACCTCGATCGCCGCCATAACCGTCTAGTTTGGCCTGCCAATACATCAGGTCGGCGCTCGTCACGTTGCCGGTGTTGCCGCCCAGGTTTTGGTAAAGCGCTGTGATGAACGCGTTGTCAGTGAGGCCGCCGTATTGTGCGTTGAAATACGCGCTCTGGCTCGATTCAAAGATGTCCGCCAGGTTATTCGACTGACCAAGCGTAGCAGTCGTTGTGGCCGCCGCGGACGCCGAAATTGCGGCGTTGTTGTTCGCGCCCCATATCGGCTGGGCAAGCCAATAGTTATAGCCGCCGGAATCGGCCGTGCGATTGAACATCGTGATGAACATCGCGTTGATGACTGCTTGGACGGTTGCCATGAAGAATTCCTATCAATCGGTGTGGGCGTGAAAGTTTCTGGGCATTGGCATGACCACCATGGTCATGCCCGCCCGGAGTCCTTCGCGCTCAATTGAGCGACCAGTAATTCGTATTAGGTGCGGGCCAATGCGTTCAGCATTGGCGGCTCGGACTTAACCCGCCTCGTCGCCATTGGTTCCTCGCAAGATCATGAAATATGCAATTTCGGCCAATCGACCCTGATCTCAGGTCATGTGGTCAATAAATAAAATTGTAGGAAAGGCCGGCATCGTGAAATCGAATTCAGACCAAAGCGGCGTCGACGCCAATTCTATTCTCGAGTGCCAGCTTCGGGTCAAACCGCGAAACCTTCTCAAGACCCGCAAGGCGCGGCCTATCTGCCGATGGCGCGAGCCAACACAGGGCTGTTGTTTGAACTGGGGTTGCGTCCAAGCGGGATATCGGCGATTGCGCGTTCGTCCCGCAGCAAGCTCAGCACCCGCGCATCGCGCCCGTAAATGTCCTTGCGGAGCTGCAACCGTCCAGCGTCATCGACGAACGCGGTCTGATAGGTCAGATGCACGATCATCGGCGCCTTCAAGTTGATGGTTCGCTCGTTTTCACCATACATCGTCTTCACCCGCTCGGCCGTGAAGCCATCCTTGGCCTGGGTGATCGAGAGCAGGACCTCTGCATACTTTTCGGGATGCTGCACGCGAATGCAGCCGTGGCTGAAGGCCCGCTCGCTTTTTGCGAACAGATGCTTGGCCGGAGTGTCGTGCTGGTACACCAGGAACTGGTTGGGGAAATTGAAGCGGATTTGACCCAGCGCATTGCGCGGCCCCGGCGGCTGATAGACGTGAAGGGTGCCGTCCTTCTTGCGCTTGACCTTCAGACCCATCCGCTCGAGCGCAGCAGGATTCCGTTGCAGCGCCGGAAGATACTCGTTGCGAACAATCGAGGGCGGCACGTTCCAGGTGGGATTGATGGTAATGAACTTCATCGTCTCGCTGAGCAGCGGCGTCGCCATCTCGCCTGGCTTGCCGACCACCACGCGCGTGCTCCATGCCAGCTTTTGATTGTTCACCACCTTGAGACTGTAGTCGGGGATGTTCACGATCACATGCGACACGCCGAGGTCGCGCCGCACCCACCGCCAGCGCTCCATGTTGGCAACAATGCTGTCGATCCGCTTGTCCTTGCTCGCGCCATTGAGCGCCTCGACCGTGGCGGCGTCCAACCGACCGTCGGCTTTCAAATTGCGCGACTTCTGGAATGCGTGGACCGCCTCGGCCAGGGCCTTATCGTACTGCGTGTCGTACTGCGTGTCGCCAACCGCTTCTAGACCGAGCCGCTGCCGCAGCATCGGAACGCGCGGGTCCTGTACGACTTTCGCCCGTCCTTTTTTGCCGGATTCATACTTGAGCGCCGGGCCGCTCTCGATCTGAACCGGCCGAGCCCCGCTGCCGCGCATCTCTACAAGTTTGGCTTTTAGCGCGCGGTACTCGGGATGCGGGGGATGATGCGCGTCGAGCGTTTCGCGGACATTGGACGATGAAGCGATCTGGCTCAGAACCTCCGGTGGTTTTGGGAACTGCAGATCGAAGGAGGCGGCGTCGGTGACCCGCGAGAAGAGGACGGGGCCGGTGCGGGCATGCCGCGCAAACGTCATAACCGAATTCGCGAGCTTGATCTCGTCCTTGGCTAGGCTCTCCGGTTCGGAGGTTTGAAATGTCGGAACCGGGTAGTCCGCCGGATCGAGTCCATCGGACCCGACCTCCTTCAGAAATGCCATCGTTTCCTGGGCACGGGCGTTGGACCCGCCATTTTCGATCCAGATCGGCGCGAAGCCCCGATCGCGATAAAAGGCCTGAACGGCTGAACGCTCGCCCTCCCGGGGAACGTGCGCGGCGATTCCGGACGCCAGGAGATCGCGCAGCGCTTCTGCGATCGGCCGGTCGCTCTCCCTCAAGGTTGTCGCTACCGGCGCCTTCGCCAGATTCGGCACCGCCTGGGCTTTTGGCTCGCCGGGCGTTGCCGCAGAGGGTTGGTCAGTGGACGCGGAACGCGTCTTCTCTTGACGGGACCAGGCTTCTGTTGAGGCGGCAACACTTATTGCAAATGCCAACGCTCCAGCCGCAAAAAGGTAGCGCTGGATCAATGACATCAAACATCTCGCACAATGGATTGTGCGGATTTAACGCAGTGCCATTGGTTTCGTTCCTCCGCCGCGTCCGGCAAATCCCCTGCTCGAGGTGCCTTCGTGTTGCTTTTGGCGGAACCGTACACGGGCGCCTGCGTTGCGTGGTCATGGGAGCAGTGTATCGTCGTGCGATACTGGCGCTCGCAATGTGCGTGTTTGTGAGCGCCGCCGCGGCGGAGACGCGCAAAACGCGTTCCATTGCGCCTGGGAAAAAAATCACGAACACGGCAACGCCGGTCAAGCTGACACCGGCCAGGACCGCGCAGGCCAAGCGCACCGCGGTGCCGCGCGCACGCACCGGGCCGTTGAAGATCACGACCGCGCCAAAAGCAAAACGCAGAGCGCTGACAACTCCGCGTGTCGGGCACACGCCGCCGGCCGTGGACCGCACCACCACGGGTACAATTCCGCGCTCCGACCCTTCCAGCGAAACCGTCGCCAAGACGCGCGAGGCTTACGCATCAACGACAATGATTGCACCCCTGGAGCTCACACTGGCTCAGAGGTATGCGATCTACCGCACAATCGCGGAGATTCCGCTGCAGCCGCGGATCGTGCCCACGGAGCGGGTGTTGCCGCCGACCGTTACGCCAAAGCCGGACAAGTCGGCCAAAAAAACGGCGCCAAAAACAGCAGCGGCGGAATCCGAACCCGTTGTCGGAGCGCCACTGCCCCCGGCCGTGGCACTTCATCAAATGCCTTCGCGCGCGGTGGAAGCGGTCCCGGAGGTCGAGCCCTATCACTACGCGTTCGTCGGCGACCGGGTGTTTCTGGTCGATCCGACAACCGGCATCGTGGTCGCCGCCATCAAGTGGTGAATGAGAGTCGCACCAAATCCAAAATGCTCAGGCCTGGCGTTCCGGGGTGCGCACGATCAATCCATCGAGTTCTTCGCGCACCTTGATCTGGCAGGACAGCCGGGAGTTCGGCTTCACGTCGTAGCCGAAATCGAGCATGTCCTCCTCCATCGGCGAGGGCTCGCCGACCTTCGCCCGCCACGCCTCGTCGACATAGACGTGGCAGGTCGCGCAGGCGCAGGCGCCGCCGCACTCGGCCTCGATGCCGGGGACGTCGTTCTTGATCGCCGTTTCCATGACCGTCGAGCCGGCTTCGGCGTCGATGGTCCGCGCCGCGCCTTCGGAATCGATGTAAGTGATCTTGACCATGAGCCTGAGGAGACCGTTCGGGAAACCGGCGACACAGCCGGGCGGCCTCTTCTATCGGCTCGGTTAAGCGTGCGCCAGCGCGCCTTTACAAAAAGACGGGCGCCAGCGCGCTTTCAGGCCACGTGCGCTCAGTGCGCCCGCAGCAGGCTGGCGATCGCCGCCTTGGCCTCGTCGATCGCCACGCCGAGCGCGCCGATGGCAGCCGTCAGCTCAGCGGCGCTGGCCTGCTCCACCGCTTCGGCCGCGCTGGCGACGCGCCAGGCGCCGATGCCGCGGGCCGACCCCTTCAGCGTATGCGCGGAGGCGGCGACCGTCGCCGAAGGAGCTTGGCGCATCCGCATCAGCAGCATGTCGGCCTGCCGGTCGAAGAGTGCCAGCACCTCGCGCTCGAGGCTGCGCTCGCCCAGCGTCATGCGTGACAGGTGATCGAGATCGATCGGCAGTTCGACCGGTGCGAGCGGCGGCGCCGCGGCCTCGTCGATAACGATCGGTTGCATGAGCATGGTGACCTCCCCCGAAGACCTTTGCGGTCTTTATTCGGGTAGTTTGACCAGGCAACGACGAAAACCGGGTAAATGCGGGGCGCTAAAAGCGCCGTCTCATCGGCCCAATCCCGCAGGTGGTTAACGCGTGCTGACGCCTTGCGGCTGCGCCCGGCGCCCGGGTTGGCCGCAGGATGGCCGCATTGCTGGCGAAATATTCCCCCGTGGGAGCCGGCGGCTCTGGATATCGGCTCCGCCTCTCCCGACCAGCAGCCATTAACGATGATTAAAAAAGCCTTACCGCTCAGGTTCCCTTCAACCCCCCGAGCCGGTAGGATCACTGAAGCGGAGGCCGCTGTCCTGTTGATATACCTGCGGAAAACAGACACGGCCCCCGGAAGGCGGCCCGGTTAGGGCCCCATTTTGACGCGCGCGCACGCGGCTTGAGCGGTAGTTCCGCCCATGCCGCGGTTCTGGTGCAGAGTAACAAGCGAGGCGACGGCGACATGGCGATCTATCCGAAGAAGCTCCAGGATTCCACGGAATCGGCGCTGACAGCCGTCGAAGATGCTCTGGCCCCGATCGACAATTCGTCGACCACCGGCAATGGCCGCCCCGCGACCGCCGCGGAGATCTCCGTGCCGTCCGACACGCCCCACCGCGCCGGCCGCAACGGCCCCTCCGCGACCGATCAAGACCTGTTCGAAAACGCCTCGGCTGCCGACGACCAGCCCGCCCGGCGGGCCGCCAATGACGATCGCCAGTCGATCGGCCAGATCCTGCAGACCCTGCAGCGCACCCCGCCGAAGACCTCCTATCTGGTCGCGACCCTGTTCGCGCTCGCCTGGGTTGCCGGCGGCGGCATCCTCACCGCAGTTTACCTGCCCGACCTGCAGGCGCTGCTCGGCCAGGGCCGCGCCGGCATTCCGGCCCTGGTGGGGCTCGCCGTCTTCGTGTTCGCACCGATCCTGTTCTTCTTCGGGTTGGCTCATATGGTCTGGCGCTCGCAGGAGCTGCGCCTGATCGCCCAGTCGATGGCCGGCGTCGCCATGCGGCTCGCCGAGCCCGAGGAGGTCGCGCGCGAGTCGATCGTGACCGTCGGCCAGGCGATCCGCCGCGAGGTCGCGGCCATGGGCGACGGCGTCGAGCGCGCGCTCGCGCGCGCCGCCGAGCTCGAAGCGCTGGTCGCTAACGAGGTGTCCGCGCTGGAGCGCGCCTATCACGACAACGAGGTGCGCATCCGCGGCCTGCTGGAAAATCTCGCGCATCAGCGCGACACCCTGACCGTCCAGGGCGAGCAGGTCCGCAACGCGATCACCTCCGTCCACCTCGATCTCAGCAAGGATATCGCCTCGGTCAGCGATCTGGTGTCAGAGCGCGTCAACGAGAGCGCGCAGAAGATCGCCCAGGTGCTCACCGAAAAGGGCGAGCACATCACGCTTGCGCTTGGCCGTGCCGGCGATTCCATGATCGGCGCGCTCGGCGAGCGCGGCGGCGACCTGCTCGAGCGGCTGGAGCGCACCAGTCATGAGACGACGGACGCCATCGCCAACGCGAGCGACCGGCTGACCTCGAGGCTCAACTTCAAGATCGACCACATCACCGAGGAATTCTCCGAGCTGACCAACAACCTGACCCAGCTCATGGAGACCCGGCTCGACGACGTGACGCAGGGCTTCGCGCAGAAGTCCTCCACCGTCGTGCGGCTGATGGAAGACCGCGCGCAGCAGGTGACCGACACGCTGGTGGATCGCTCGCAGCAGATCACCGACACGCTGTCCGAGCGCTCGCAGCAGATCGCCGACAACCTGATCGACAGTTCGAGCCGCCTCGCCGAGACCATCGCCACCAGCGGCGACGAGGTGAACAGCACGCTGAAGTCGACCGGCGACTCGCTGGTCCTCGATCTGACGCTGCGCGGCGGCGACGTCGTCTCCAAACTGGAGCAGACCGGCACGCGCATCACCGAAACCATCGTCACGCGTGGCAACAACGTCACCGAGGCGTTCAGCGCCAGCGCCGAACAGCTGGCCGAAACCGTCTCCATGCGCGGCGACGCGGTCCGCGAGATGCTGGCCGCCCGGCTGGCGGCGTTCGAGGAAATGTTCTCGCACGGCGGTTCTGAATTGACCGAGAAGATCACCCGCGACTCCTCGACGCTCGGCAACCTCATCACCCGCCACCTCGCCGAATTCGACCGCACCGTCAAAACCTATGGCGGCGAGCTGGTCGAACGTCTCGGCACCCGCACCCAGGAGGTCAGCGAGGCGATGCGGACCTATGTCGACGGGTTCGAGGGCAAGGTCGGCACCAAGACCACCGAGGTCGCGGCGACCCTCGACCAGCGCCTGGCGCGCTTCCAGGAGGCGCTCGACAGCCGCACCCAGACGCTCAACGACGCCCTCTCCTCGCGCGTCATGGACATCGCCAAGACGTTGGCGGAAGGCGGCAAGGAGGTCGTCGCCTCGCTCGACACGCGCATCACCGCCGTCACCGGCACCATCAACACCCGCGGCGCCAAGCTCGCCGAGACGATCGGCACCAAGCTCGACGAGATCGACAAGGTGCTCGGCGCCCGCGCCATGGAGGTTGCCACCAACCTCGACACCCGCATCGGCCGCTTCGAACAGCTGCTGGTCGGCCGCGCCGAGACCGTCACCGAGCAGATCGAGATCCGCACCCGGGCCGCCGCCGACGCGCTCAACGCGCGCATGGAGCAGCTCTCCGAATCGATCAAGACCAACTCGGGCGAAGCCGAGCGCGCCCTCACCGCGCTTTCGTCCAGCATCAGCAGCACGCTCAAGCAGAACGCCACCGACGTGGAGCGCACGCTGCTCGGCGTCAGCGCCGAAGTCGCCCGCAGCTTCGTTGGAAAGGCTGACGAAATCAGCTCGCAGGTCAGCCAGCGCGCCAACGAGATGACGCGCATTCTCGACGCCAACTCCAGCACGCTATTGTCCGCGCTGAACGGCAAGAGCAAGGAGTTCACCTCCGAGATCGGCAAAGCCACTGAACATGCGATGAAATCGATCGAAGCCCAGGGCTTCAACTTCACCCGCACCATGCTGGACAACAGCGAGCAAATCGCCCGCATGGTCAACGACGCGAGCCAAAACGCGTCGAGCACGGTCACCCGGACGCTCAACGAGCTGCAAACCACCACCCAGGCCGCGATCGAACATTCGAAGCAGACCGCGTCCGCCAGCGTCTCGGAGATGCTCGAGACCCACAACATGCTGCGCGCCGACACCACGGCGCTGTACGAGCGCCTGCGCGAAGCCAACATCCTGCTGCAGGAGGGCCTGAGCGGCGCCCACGAGAACATGAGCGCGGTCGAGAACACCCTGGTCACGCGCGTGTCGGAGTTCGTCGCCACCATGAACGAGGTGGCCGAGCGCAGCGGCGTGGCCAGCAATCAGGTGGACCAGCACATCGGCGCGTTCCACGCCGTCACCAGCAAGGTGCTGGGCGAGCTGTCGCAACTCGCCGGCCAGTTCGACACCCACGGCCGCTCGCTGGCCGAAGCCGTCGCCCTGGTCGACAAGAGCAACCGCCGCACCGAGGAGACGTTCGCCGAGCGGCGCGCATCGATCGAAGCGGTGGTCGCCACGCTCGACCTGCGCACCGAGGACATCGAGCAGCGGCTCAAGCGCTTCTCGGGCCTGCTTGACGAGTCGCTCGACGGCGCCGCGAGCCGCGCCCGCGACATCGCCCGCATCATCGCGGAATCGAGCTCCGAAGGCACCAGCGCCATGGAGCAGGAGCGCGAGCGCACCAGCGAGACGCTGCGCGGCATCTACAACGAAACCAGCCAGACGCTGAGCGGCTTCCACGCCAAGAACGCCGAGCAGCTGCGCGGCATGTTCACCCAGACCAGCGGTGAAGCGCAGGAGATGTTCGCGCGGACCACACAGCGCTTCACCGACACGCTGCAGGGCATGAAGCAGATGGCCGCCGAGATGCAGCGCGAACTCGATGCCACGCGTACCGAGCTGCGTCGCGGCATCCTCGAACTGCCGCAGGAGACCGCCGACAGCGCGGCCCAGATGCGCCGCGTGATCGTCGACCAGATCGAGGCGCTGGCCGAGCTCAACCGCATCGTCGCCCGCCACGGTCGCGGTTTCGACGCGATCGAGCCGTCGCGCCGCGCGCCACGCGACGAGGCGATGGTCGCGACCGCGGTCCGCGCCGAAGTGCCGCGCGCAGAAGCCCCCCGCATGGAGGCGCCGCGCATGGAGGTGCCGCGTCCGGCCGCGGCCCAGCGCTCCGACATCACCGGCGGCCCGCTGCCGCCGCGCCGGGCGGAATCGCCCTCGCTCAGCCCCAACCCGACGACCGGAAACGGCAGCAGCGGTGGCGGCAGCGGCCGCAGCGGCTGGCTGTCCGACCTGTTGCACCGCGCCTCCCGGCCAGAGGACGCCGCTCCCGAGGAGCGCGCGCCGCGCAGCGACGACAAGCGTCCGGCCCATCACACGCTGGAGTCGCTCGACTCGCTGTCGGTCGACATCGCGCGGATGATCGACCATGACGCCGCCGCCGAACTGTGGGATCGCTACAAGCGCGGCGAGCGCAACGTCTTCACCAAGCGGCTCTACACGCTGCAGGGCCAGAAGACGTTCGACGAGATCCGCAGGAAGTACCGCGCCGACCGCGAGTTCAAAGTGACCGTCGACCGTTACGTCGCCGAATTCGAGCGCCTGCTCGAAGAGGTGGCGCGCGACGATCGCGGCCAGGTGGTGGCACGCACGTACCTGACGTCGGAGACGGGCAAGGTCTACACCATGCTCGCCCACGCCGCCGGTCGCTTCGGCGAATAACACCGGCTACCAGCCAAAAGCAGACGGGTGCGCCGCAAGGTGCGCCCGTTTCGTTATGAAGACCGGCTGGCCGCCCCTCGAGCAGCAATTTCAACCTTCGTCCCCGCGAAAGCGGGGACCCACCTTGGCAACGGACTCGCTGATGCATGGGTCCCCGCCTTCGCGGGGACGACAACGGAGTATGACGGCGGAGAGAGGTATACTGCCGCCATGATTCCGCTCTCGCTCACGGCCCGCATCGAGCAATGGCCGATCGCCGGTGCCTTCACGATCAGCCGCGGCGCCAAGACCGAGGCGGTGGTGATCGTCGCCCAGTTCAACGACGGGCGGTACAGCGGCCGCGGCGAATGCGTGCCCTACGCGCGCTATGACGAGACCGTCACCGACGTGATGGCCGCCCTCGCCGCGATCCGTGGCCGCCTGGCGCAAGGCCTCGATCGCGCCGGCCTGCAGCAGGCGATGCCGCCGGGAGCCGCACGCAACGCGCTCGACTGCGCGTTTTGGGATCTGGAGGCCAAGCGCGCGGGCCGTTCGGTGCATGAGCTTGCGGGACTTTCCGCGCCGCGACCGCTGACCACCGCCTACACGATTTCGCTCGGCACACCGGAGGCGATGGCGGAAGCGGCAAAGGCTGCCGCCGGCCGAACCCTGCTCAAGATCAAGCTCGGAGCTGCCGGAGACGCAGAGCGCATCCGCGCGGTACGGCAGGCAGCGCCGCGATCGGAGCTGATCGTCGATGCCAACGAAGCCTGGACCGCCAACAATCTCGCCGCCAACCTCGCCGCCTGCGCCGAGGCCGGCGTCACCATGATCGAGCAGCCGCTGCCCGCCGGGCGCGATCATGCGCTGGCGACGAGCCCGCGGCCGATCCCGATCTGCGCCGACGAGAGCGTGCACGACCGCGCCTCGCTGGCCGCGCTGGTCGACCGCTACGACGCCGTCAACATCAAGCTCGATAAAACAGGTGGCCTGACCGAGGCGCTGGCGCTGGCCGCCGAGGCGCAGCGGCTCGGCTTCGACATCATGGTCGGCTGCATGGTCGCGACCTCGCTCGCCATGGCGCCGGCGGTGCTGCTGGCGCAGCAGGCGCGCGTCGTCGATCTCGACGGGCCGCTGCTGCTGGCGAAGGACCGCCCGGACGGATTACGCTACGACGGCAGCCTGGTTCATCCGCCGACCACGGCGCTGTGGGGATAGACGATGCTCACGCGACGCCACATGGTGTCCGCGCTGCTGGCCGGTGCGTTCGTGCGGCCCGCCGCGGCGCAGGGCTATCCGAACCGCGTCATCCGCATGATCACGCCATTCACCGGCGGCTCGCCGGTCGATGTCGCGGCGCGGCTGCTCGCGCAGCATCTTTCCGTCAATCTCCGCCAGAGCATGATCGTCGACAACCGGCCGGGCGCGGGGACGACGATCGGCATGAAGGCGGCCGCGAGTGCCGATCCCGACGGCTACACCCTGCTCTACCAAAGCTCGAGCCTCGTGGTCGCACCGGCGATGTACAAGAACCTCGACTACGATCCGATGAAGGCGCTGGCGCCGGTCGCCTATGTCGCCGGCAGCCACTGGGTGACGGTGGTGCCGCCCTCGCTGCCGGTCAAAACCGTGCCGGAGTTCATCGCCTACGCCAAGGCCAATCCGGGCAAGCTGAACTTCGGCTTTGGGCAGGGCACCGCGCCGCAACTCGTCGGCGAATGGCTGAAGCTCACCAACAAGCTCGATGTCGCGAGCGTGCCCTACCGCGGCGGCATGCAGGCGGTTGCCGACATGATGGGCGGCACCATCCATCTCAACATCGGAACCGCATCGACGCTGGTGCCGCTGATCCGCGAGGGAAAAATCCGCGCGATCTCGGTGTGGGGCCCGACGCGCTTTCCCGAGCTGCCGGAGGTGCCGACGATGATCGAAAGCGGCTTCCCGGGGCTGTCGCTGTTCTTCTGGTCCGGGCTCTGGGCGCCGGCCGGCACGCCTCCAGAGATCATCGGCAAGCTCAACGCCGAGACCAACGCCGCGCTGCGCTCGCCGGAGATGAAGGCCAGCATGGACCGGCTCGGCATCGAGACGATGATCGGGTCGCCGCAGGACTTCGCCGCCTTCATCGCCGACGAGCAGCCGAAATGGGCGCGCATCGTCGAGGCGAGCGGCGTCAAGGTCGACTGAAAGCCGGTTCCTGCCGCGCCCTGCTCCGGGTTAAGCTCCATGCAGCGGCCGCCGAAGAGCCGCCTCCACACATTCAACGCCGGGAGGAAACGCCATGGTCAGCAGGCGAGTGCTTCTATCGGTCGTCGCAGCTTTCAGCATCGGCGCCGCCTCGGCTGCCGGCGCGCAGACCTATCCGGACAAGCCGATCAAGCTGATCGTGCCGTTCCCGCCGGGCGGGCCGATCGACACCAGCGCCCGGTTGGTTTCGCAGATCATGTCGGCGGGCCTCGGGCAATCCGTGATCGTCGAGAACCGGCCGGGCGCCGGCGCAACGATCGGCACCAAATCGGTCGCGATCGCCGAGCCCGACGGCTACACGCTGCTGTTCGGATCGTCCGGCTCGCTCGGGGTCAGTCCCGCGCTCTACGGCGTGACCGACTACGATCCGATCAAATCGTTCACGCCGGTCGCCACCGTGTCGCTGCTGCCGCACGTGCTGGTGGTGACGCCGGATGTTCCAGCGAAGACCGTGAAAGAGTTCGTGGCCCACGCCAAGGCCAACCCCGGCAAGCTGAACTACGGCGCCGCGCTCGGCACGCCGCCGCATCTGCTGACGACGCTGTTCAAGACCAAGAGCGAAACCGACATCGTCTACATTCCCTACAAGGGCGCCGCCCAGTCGGTGACCGACCTGCTCGGCGGCCGCACGCAGATGACCATCGACGGTCTGATCATCCTCGGACCGCTGATCAAGGACGGCAAGCTCAGGCCGCTCGCGGTCGCAGGCGCGGAACGCTGGCCCGAACTGCCGGACGTGCCGACGCTGATCGAGAGCGGCTTCCCCGATTTCAGCCACGACGCCTGGACCAGCGTGGTCGCGCCGGCGGGGACGCCGCCGCAGATCGTCAGCAGGCTCAACGCCGTGATCAACGAGGGGCTGCGAACTCCGGCCGTGCAGGCGAGCCTCGCCAGGCTGTCCTCGATCGCAAAGATCGGCTCGCCGCAGGACTTCGCGCAGTTCCTCGCCGTCGAGGTGCCGAAATGGGCGGGGCTGGTGAAGCTTGCCGGCGCCAAGGTGCAATGAGGATTTGGGAGAACACCAGGGGAACGGCGCCGGGCTGCCGAACGCCGCGTCCGGGGCCGGACCGGGTCGACGGGAAAGCTCGCCTCCGGCACGCCCCGGTTGAATGCCCGCGAGTTGGCGTAGAACCTGAATTCCGGAAGCCCGTGCCGGAAATGTCAGCTGCCTGTCTGTGACTGATTAGCCACGCCCGGGGGCATTTTAACCATACCGGCACCGGCCGCTCACAGGCCGGGCTTCCGTCCGGCCCGGTTCATCCTTTACAAAGGTTAACAGAGCGGCGACCGGGGACTGGGGAGTGGGAGGACATGCGACGGCTTCGCACGGCCTTCGTTAGCGTCGGAATGGCGCTATTTTCAACAACTTACGCCTCCGCCCTGATGCGGATCAGCGACGATGCGGGTGGGCGAATCGGCAGCTATGTCGAGACCTACTCCCAGGTCCGCAGTTCGGGCGAGATGGTGATGATCGACGGCACCTGCCTGTCGGCCTGCACCATGATTCTTGGCCTGGTGCCGCGGGACCGCATCTGCATCACCCGCCGGGCCACGCTCGGCTTCCACGCCGCCTGGCTGCCCGGCCCCGAGGGGCGGCCGATCTATAGCGCCGCCGGCACGCAGGTGTTGTGGGAGGTCTACCCGCAGCACGTCCGCCGCTGGATCAACTCCCGCGGCGGGCTGTCGTCGAAGATGATCTTCCTGCGCGGCCGGGAGCTCGCCTCGATGTACCCGGAATGCCGGATGACCGGAGCGGCCCGCTAACCCAGCCGCCGGGCAAGCAGCGCGCAGCCGAGACCCGCGAGCGCCATCGCCGCCATGGCGAGATAGGCCAGGCTGCCTGACGCCGCGTAGAGCAGGCCGGACAGGCCGGTCGCCGCCGCCATGACGATCCCGGACAAGGTCGACACGGTGCCCTGGGCGCTGGCGGCAAGGCCCCTGGGCACGGCGCGGGCGAGAAACGCCATGGCGCCGAGGTGGGACGCCCCGAACGACAACGCGTGCAGGACTTGCAGGGCCGGCAGCAGCGCGACCGGCGGGTCGAACGCCATCGCCGTCCAGCGGATCAGACCGCCCACGGCCCCGATCGCCAATAGCACGACCGGCCCGAGCACCGCCGGCAGCCGCGCGGAAAACGCAAACAGCACGATCTCGGCCAGCACGCCCAGTCCCCACAGCAGCCCGATGGTGGTGCCGTCGAAGCCTGCCGCCCGCCATTGCAGCGTCGAGAAGCCGTAGAACAGCGCGTGGCTGCCCTGAATGAGCGCCGCCGCCGCGGCGACCGCCAGGAACACCGGATTGCGCCACAGCAGCCGGGGCGACGGTTTTTGCTCACTCACAGCCGGCCGGCCGCTCTCCAGCGGCACCAGCATGACCGCCGCGATCACCGAGGTGCAGAGCGCGCCGACGATCAGCCAGACCAGATGCCCGGGCGCGATCAGCTCCAGCAGAAAGCCGGCGCCGACATTGCCGGCGATGAAGGCGACCGAGCCCCACAGCCGCACCGGCCCATAGGCGCGGCCGCGCGCACCGAGCCCGACCAGGGCATAGGCGTCGGAGATCGACAGCGTCGGCGCGACCGCCACCGCCGCGAGCATGAACGCGATGACGATCGCGACCTGGCTCTCGACCAGCCCCGCCACCGTCATCGCCAGCGTCGCCACGATCGAGCCGATCACCAGCGTGGTCTTGAGCGCGCGGTGCCGGTCGGCCTGGTGGGCCACGATCGGGACGATGAAAATGCGCACGATCATCGGCGCGGCGATGACGAAGCCGATGCTGCGCGCGTCGAGGCCCTTGGCTTCGAGCCAGAGCGGGAAGAACGGCAACTGGATACCGCCAAACAGAAAGTAGGCGGCATAAAACAGCCCGAGTTTCAGGGCGAAGTGATCGGTGGAGAACTGGGGCCCGCCCGGCGTCGTTTCGATTGCGCTTGCGGACCGATCGTGCAGATTGGAGCTTCCTCGCAGCGGTTCGCTCATGCCCAACGAGCTCCTGGCGCTGCCAGCGCCCGATCCATCGACGCCTCAGCAGGCGGGCCGCGGGCCCGACGCCGAAACGCTGATCGCCGCCTTCGATCGGATGGCGTCGGCGATCCACGGCGAGCGCGCCTCGTTCGAGGGTCTGCGCGCCCAGCTCGGCGAGATGACGCAGGCCATCGCAGAAGCCAGGGCCGCGATCAAGCCCGGCGGCGACGCCGGCGCGGCGGCTGTGGATGTCGGCGCGCTGCTGGGCGCGCTGCTGGGCGCGCTGCTGGGCGCGCTGGAAGGCCGCATCCAGGCGATGACCGAACTGCTCGGCGGCGCGGTGGACGCGGCGCCGGTTCCAGCCGAACCGCCGGCCATCGCGGAGCGAAGCCCGCCGCCCGACACCACGGGCGCGATCGAGCCGGTCGCGGCTGCCGCGCCGGCCCCCCACGATCGCGTGCCGACGGTCTCCGACGTGGTGTCGCAGCTCGGCCGGTCGGACGAAACGTTCGTTCCGTTCGGGCATGAAGACGATACGCCCTCGCCCATCACCGACGAAGACGTCGCCATGCTGGAGGCGATGGTGGAGGCGCTGACGGCGCCGGCGCCGGAGCAATCGCCGCCGCCGACCGAGCTGATACAGCCGACGGTCGAACCCGCCGCAGCGGCGGAACTCTCGGTGCCCGAATCGTCGGCGCCCAAATCTTCAACGCCTGAGCCGGAGCCGCCACCGGCGGAATCCACAGCGGCGCGGCTCTCGCCGGTCCGCGCACCGATCATGCCGGAGCTCGACCTGCTGTCGAACTTCGCGCGGATGGAGGCCGTGCCGTTCCTGCCGTCGGAGGTCGGCACGGCGGTGATCTTCGCCAAGTCGCCGCAGCGCTCGGAGCCGCAGCCCGAACCTTCGCCCGCCGTCGAGGCTCAGCCCGAAGCCCAGCCCGAGGCCGAGGCCGAGGCTGTTAT
>CAMDEB010000013.1 GCA_945893085.1 Rhodoplanes serenus
CGGTCGAACGGCGCCGGCCCGACGCTCTCCGCCCTGTCGGTCATTCCGGTCATCACCGTGCCGGCGAGCTTGAAGGAGTTTCCGGAGGATGTGTGGTCGTCGCTGCGGACGCCGAGCAGGGTGCCGGCGATGACGGTGCTTGAGCCGTCCAACGCGGTGCTGGCGGCGCTGCAAATTCTCTCCGCCCGCAATCCGCGGCTCTATGCCCACGTGCGCGGCGAGATCGAGAGCCGGACGGTCAACACGCTGCCGATATAGCGTGCGCGCGGTGTTAAGCCATGACTGTCATGCGCGGGCTTGACCCGCGCATCCATCTTTGCGCGAAGAGGATGGATCGCCGGGTCAAGCCCGGCGATGACGGCGGTGTGCTTCGTGCGCGCCGCCGCGGCTGCTTCGGCTTCAAATCGGTGGGATCGGCCGTCAACCGCGGCGGCTGATGGCCGCAGCACCTTGTCCTCTCGCGTCATCGTGCTGTATCCTCGCCAGGACGGAACAGCGGGGGTCTGCCATGCCCGTCACCGAAAGCACGCCACGGCGACTGGTACTGAAATCGGGTTCGACTACGCTGACGCTCGACAAAGACGTCGGCAAAGCGATCCTACAGCGCAAGTTGCTCTTCTGGGGATTGAAGCCTCTTGAGACGGCGCTCTCCGATGTCACCGAGGTGACGGTCGATACGGCTGTGGATCGTGCGTCTGGCGTCGAGGTTTGCCACGCCATGCTGGTCATGCGGACAGGGGCAGCCTGGGCGTTCTCGGCTGCGGACAAGCAGGACGCCCAGAAGAACGCAGCGGCGCTTCGCGAGTTTCTCGGCCTCAAATCCTAAGCGGCATGTTTCCTGTCCGGGCAACTGGTCACGGTCCTGACCTCGGCTTAGAGTTGATCAGGCACAGGCCGGTCGGGCTGGTGTCCTAAAGCTTGAAATCAGCCACCACTGAAGGTCTGGGGAGGACTGGCGATGCTCAACATGCGCTCCACCATGCTCAAGGCCTTCGGCCTGCTGCTCGCATTCACGACGGTTGCAGCCGCGCAGGAGTATCCGACCAAGCCGCTGCGGCTGATCATTCCGTTCGCCCCAGGCGGCAGCGTCGACATCATCGCGCGTCTCGCCGCCCAGAAGCTCAGCGAGCGGCTCGGCAAGCAGGTGGTGCCGGAGAACCGCTCCGGCGCGGGCGGCATTATCGCCACCGAGCTCGTCATCAATGCGCCGCCGGACGGCCATACGCTCTTGCTGGTTTCGCTGGCGCACGCCGTCAATCCGTGGGTCTACAAGCCGCCCTACGACACCGCCAAGTCGCTGGCCTTCGTCGCATCGCTGGGCAACGGGGCCAGCGTGCTGACCGTGCATCCTTCGGTTCCGGCCAACTCGGTGAAGGAGCTTGTCGCGCTCGCCAAGAGCAAGCCGGGGACCCTGCATTTCGCGCACGCCGGCGTCGGCAGCTTCACGCACACCGCCTCGGTGCTATTCGCGCTGATGGCGGATATCGACGTGGTGCAGATTCCGTTCAAGGGCGGCGGGCCGGCGATGATCGACGTGATCGGCGGCCACACCCAGCTCTTGATGAATTCGTATGTCGCCTCCATGGCGCATGTCCGCGCCGGCAGGCTCAAGGCGCTCGGCGTCAGCGACACGCGGCGCTCCAGCCTGCTGCCCGAAGTGCCGACGATCGATGAGTCCGGCGTGCCGGGCTATCAGGCGGCCAACTGGTGGGGCATCGCCGTGCCGGTCGCCACGCCGCGGCCGATCGTCGAAAGGCTGAGCAAGGAGATCAACGCGTTCCTCAACTCCGACGAGGTGAAGAAGCAATTCGAGGTCCAGGGCGCGGTGCCGGTGCCGATGAGCCCGGCGGAGTTCACCAAGTTCTACGACACCGAACACGAGAAGTGGGGCAAGGTGGTCAAGGCGGCGAATATCAAGCCGGACTAGCGCGGCCTATTTCACATACTCGTCGGTGAACAGCCCGTCGTAGGACTTCAGCTTCTCCTCGGGCTTCAGCAGGCCGGCGCCGACGTTGAAGCTCTCGGCGTTCTCGATGTCGGCGCGCGCCACCACCGGCGGGCTCGGCGTGACCTTGCGCAGCTCGGCGAAGCCGGCGCTGACCAGCTTCTCGTCGAGCGTGGGAAAGCGCTTGCGCAACAGCGCCGACGCCTCGGCCGGATTGTTCTTGATATAGGCGGTGGCCTCCGCCAGCGCCTTGCCCATCCGCACGCAGAGATGCTTCTTCTGCGCGCAGGTCTCGGGCTTGGTGACGATGAGGTTGTGCCCGAACGGGATCATGTCGGCGGGCTCGCCGTCGGGGCCGCTGGCGATCAGCAGCGCCGCGCCCTCCTGCACCGGCTTGAGCGGCCACGGCAGCGACATGGCGAAGCCGTCGATCTGCTTGTTCTGGAACGCCGCCAGCATGCTGTTCGGGTCCATCGGCGCGATGCGGATGTCGTCGGGATTGAAACCGGCGCGCGAGGCGATCAGCCGCACGTAGGCGTGGATCATCGAGTTGATGGAATCGACGGCGATGGTGCGGCCCTTGAGCACCATGGCGCGCTTCTCCAGCGGCGCCTTTGCATCGAAGCCCGCGGCTTCGGCGATCTCCTTGCGCAGGATCACCTGGGCGAACGGCCGGTTGATGGTGGCGGCGATGGCGAGCAGCCGCTGGCCGCGCGCTGCGGCGCGTCCGAACGAGCTGGCGGAGGCCTGCGCGAAGTGCGATGAGCCGGAGATCACCGAGTTGATCGCGCCGATGCCGGTGATCGAAACCGTCTTCACCCGCAGGCCGTGCTTCTGCCAGAGCCCGAGGTCGTCGGCGATGTAGCCGGCGCTGAAGGTCAAGCTGAACGCCGGGTTGGCGAGGATGACCTCTTCCTCCTGCTGGGCGCGCAAAGGTGTCGCAGCCAGCGCCAGACACACCGCGAAGCAGGCGAGTGGAACGGTTCGTACGCGCATCGCAACCCCCACAATGGCGCCGGGATTATGGAGAGGGCGACGCCGCCGATCAATGCAAAACCCGGCGGCTTCTGGCCGCAACGGCGCGAGCTCCGGGCGATTGTCTGAGGGTTGGCGAGGGGGCAGTATGCCCTTCGAAAAAACGCCAGGGAGACAGAAATGCTCAAGCCGCTCATGATCGCTCTCGCCGTGCTGACCGCGGCGATCTCTTCGAGCTACGCCCAGGACAAGCTCAAGATCGCGATCCCGCAGCGCGGCTTCTGGGACAGCTCGTGGGTCGAGTTCGGCCAGGCCGCGGGCTTCTTCAAGGAGGCCGGGCTGGAGGTGGATATTTTCTGGACCGACGGCGGCGCGCAGACGCTCACCGCGGCGATGTCCGGCAGCGTCGACGTCGCGCTGTCGAACGGAACGCTCGGCGTGGTCGGCGCCTTCTTCAAGGGCGCGCCGGTCAAGATCATCTCGGCGCAGATGACCGGCGCCAACGAGCTGTTCTGGTGGGTGAAGTCGGAAAGCCCGGTCAAGAGCCTGAAGGACCTCGGCGACGGCAAGACCATCGCCTTCTCGTCGCCCGGCTCCTCGTCGCACCTGATCCTGCTGTCGCTGCTGCGGCAGAACCAGTCCAAAGCCAAGCCGACCCCGACCGGCGGCGTGCCGGGCACCTTCACCCAGGTGATGACCGGTCAGATCGACGCCGGCTGGTCGGTGGTGCCGTTCGGATTGCAGGACATCGAGGCGAACAAGATCAGGATCATCGCCCGGGCGCGCGATGTCGAGGAGATGCGCAACCAGACCATCCGCGTCAACATCGTCAATTCCGAAATCCTCAAGACCAAGCGTCCGCTGATCGAGAAATTCATGCGGGTCTATGCGAAATCCATCGACTGGGCCTACCAGAACCCGCAGGCGATCGAGATGTTCGCCAAGAACATGAAGGTGACGCCGGCGATCGCCAAGAAGGGCGTCGATGAGTTCTATCCGAAGTCGGCCATGCAGATGGGCGAGATCCGCGACCTCGAACGCACGCTCAAGGATGCGCTCGACAACAAGTTCATTCCGACGGCAAAGACCGTGAAGGATCTCGAGGGCCTGATCGACATCGTCTACAAGCCGTAAGGCGCAATTCCGGCTTCAAGCCGCTGAAGGCGTTGACGAAGTTGCGGTGATCGAGAGCCGGCGCAGCCATCACCGGTTGCGCCGGCCTCATTTTGTCCACAGGGCGACGCAGCGCCGGCTATTTCGATTGGTCCGCCCCGGATTGGTTGATAGCCTTTTTGTTCGTCCTCAAGGCGGATTCCTGCCGCCGGTATCCTGCGTTTGTGGCGTTTGAGCAGTTCGTATGCGTCGGTCGGAGTCGCAGCGTTCAGCGTTGTCGAGTCGCATTCGCCGGCTCAGCGCAATCGCGCTTTGCCTTGGCCTTGCACCAGTGCTGGGTGGCTGTTTCGTCGGTACCGAGAAACCCGACGCCGCAATCGATATGCCGCACGCCTATCGCGCCGGTCCGCGCAACGCCGATGCGGCGCTGCCCTCGGTGGTCTGGTGGCGCGGCTTCGGCTCCAAGCAGCTCACCGATCTGATCGAGGAATCGCTCACCTCGAACCTCGACATCGCCGCGGCGGTCGCCCGCATCGTGCAAGCCGACGCGCAGGCGCGCATATCCGGCGCGCCGCTGCTGCCTGCGGTCGATCTCAACGGCAGCGCGGTCCGTTCGCGCTCGTCGCAGTCGACCGGCAGCGGCGGCGGTGCGTCCGAACGCAACAGCTTCAGCGCCTCCTTGAGCGCAAGCTACGAGATCGATTTCTGGGGCAAGAACCGCGCGACCTTGCGGGCGGCCGAGGAGCTCGCCGCCGCCAGCCGGTTCGACCGCGAGGTGATTGCGCTGACCACCGTGGTCACGGTCGCCAACACCTACTTCCAGGTCCTCTCGGCGCAGGATCGCCTGCGGTTCGGGCGCGACAACATCGCCGCGGCGCTGCGCGTCTACAACCTGATCGACGAGCGCTTCAAGGTCGGCACCGCCTCCGCGCTCGACACCGCGCAACAGGAGAGCGTGGTCAACAGCCAGCGCGCGCAGTTGCCGCCGCTCGAGCAGGCGTTCCGGCAGAGCATCGCGACGCTCGCGGTGCTGATCGGACGGACGCCGGAGCATGTCGCCATTCGCGGCGGCAGCATGGATCAGATCGCGCTGCCGCCGGTGACGCCCGGACTGCCGTCCGATCTGCTGGGGCAGCGTCCCGACATCCGCGACGCGGAGGCGCAACTCGCCTCGGCCAACGCCAATGTCGAGGCCGCGCGCGCGGCGTTCTTCCCGAGCATCACCTTGACCGGCGACGGCGGCTACCAGAGTAACGCGCTGCGGATCCTGTTCCGGCCGGAATCGGCGTTCTTCAATCTCGCCGCCGGCCTGACCCAGCCGATATTCGACGGCTTGCGGCTGCAAGGTCTGCTCGACCTGCAAAGGGGACGTCAGGACGAATTGCTGCAGAACTATCGCCGGGCCGTGATCAACGGGTTCGCGGATGTCGAAAGGGCCCTCATCGCAGTGCAGCAAACCGCCCTGCGCGAGCGCTTGCAGCGCGAGGTGGTGAGGAGCTCGCGCCGCGCCTTCGAGATTTCCGAGACCCGGCTGCGCGAGGGCGCGGTCGACCTGATTACCGTGCTCAACACCCAGCTGAGCCTGTTTCAGGCCCAGGATAACCTGGCGCAGGCCCAACTGGCCCGGGCCCAGGCGGTGGTCAGCCTGTTCCAGGCGCTGGGCGGGGGCTGGACGATGCCCCGGGGCAAGGAAAAGGTCGCCGCCGCCCCTTAAGGTTAACGGCCCCCCGCACTCCTAAAATCTCTGTAATGTGCTGTGAATCAGCCGGTTACGCGCTATTTATAGTAGCGACCTGACTCAGACCGGGCTCGATGACAACCAGACGATTTTTGACGATTGCTATCGTTGCCGTCGTGATGGTCGGCGCGGGCGCAGCCGTTTGGTCGCAGGTCCAGCAGCGCCAGCAGCAGCGTCCGGTCCGCAACCAGGGCGACGGTCCGGTTCCGGTGATCGCGGCGATGACCCGCCGCGCCGATGTGCCGGTCTATCTCGACGGCGTCGGCACCACGCGTGCGCTGAACACGGTCACGGTGCGCCCCCAGGTTGAGGGCAAGCTGATCAGCGTCGACTACAAGGAAGGCCAGGACGTCAAGCGCGGCACCGTGCTGGCGCGGATCGATCCGACCACCTATCAGGCGCAGCTCGATCAGGTCGTCGCCAAGAAGGCGCAGGACGAGGCCCAGCTCGCCAACGCCAGGATCGACCTGGAGCGCTACACGCGGCTCGTTGAAACCAATTCGGTCGCGCGGCAGCAGCTCGACACTCAGAAGGCGACGGTGGCCCAGCTCGAGGCGCAGGTGAAGCTCGACCAGGCGAACATCGACAATGCCCGGGCCATCCTCGCCTACACCACCATCACCTCGCCGCTCGCTGGGCGCACCGGCATCCGGCTGGTGGACGAAGGCAACGTGGTGCGCAACCTGGACACGGTCGGCATCGTGGTCATCACCCAGCTGCAGCCGATCTCCATCCTGTTCACGCTGCCGCAGCAGCACATCGGCGACGTCAATCGCGCCGCCGCTAAGGGCACCCTGGCGGTCGAGGCGTTCGGCGCCGACAACAAGACGGTGATCGACAGGGGCACGCTGCAGGTCGTCGACAACCAGGTGGATCAGACCACCGGAACGATCAGGCTCAAGGCCGAATTCCCCAACGCCCAGTTCCAGCTCTGGCCCGGCCAGTTCGTCAACGTGCGGATGCTGGTCGACACCCTGTCGCAGGTGGTGGTGGCGCCGACCGCGGCGGTGCAGCGCGGCCCGAACGGCACGTTCGTGTTCTTGGTGCAGCCCGACGACGACACCGTGGCGGTGCGGCCGGTCACGGTGGCGCAGCAGGATGAGACGCAGGCCGTGATTGCGAGCGGCCTGGACGTGCCGGCGCGCGTGGTGACGACGGGCTTTGCCCGGCTCACTGCCGGCGCGAAGGTCGCGGTGACCAATGCCGAAGAGGTGCCGCCGCCGAGCGGCCTGCCCGTGGCGCAGCCGCGCCGTCCGCAGCGGCCGGAGGGCGGGCGGCGGCGGCCCGACGCCACCTCGGGCGCGCCGCGATGAGCGTCTCGACGCCTTTCATCCGGAGACCGATCGCAACCTCGCTGCTCGGCATCGCCACAATTCTCGGCGGCTTGCTCGGCTACTGGTGGCTGCCGGTGTCGTCGCTGCCGCAGGTTGATTTCCCGACCATCCAGGTGACGACGCAGCTTCCGGGCGCGAGTCCCGACACCATCGCGGCCCTGGTGACGGCGCCGCTGGAGCGCCAGTTCGGCCGCACGCCGTCGCTTTCGACCATGACCTCGTCGAGCTCGTTCGGCATCAGCCAGATCACGCTGCAGTTCGACCTCAACCGCGATATCGACGGCGCGGCGCAGGACGTCCAGGCGGCGATCAACGCCGCCGGCTCGACGCTGCCGCGCAATCTTCCTTATCCGCCGACCTACTCCAAGGTGAACCCGGCGGATGCGCCGATCATCACCCTGGCGCTGACCTCGCAGACCATCGCGCTGCGTGAGCTGAGCGACCTGGCCGACACGCTGATGGCGCAACGGCTCGCTGAGGTGACCGGCGTCGGCCGCGTCTCGGTGCAGGGCGGCATCCGGCCGGCGGTGCGCATCCAGGCCGATCTGTCGCGGCTGGCCGGCTACGGCATCGGGCTCGAGGATCTTCGAACGGCCATCGTCGGCGCCAACGTGTCGGGGCCGAAGGGCGCGCTCGACGGCGCGCACCAGTCCTACACCATCGCCGCCAACGACCAACTCGCCTCGGCGACGGCCTATCGCTCGCTGGTCGTGGCCTATCGCAACAGCGCGCCGGTGCTGCTGGGCGACGTCGCCGAGGTGGTCGACGGCCTGGAGAACGCCAAGGTCGGCGGCTGGTATCAGGGCACGCCGGCGGTGATCATCGACATCCAGCGCCAGCCCGGCGCCAACGTGATCGAGACCGTTCGCCGGGTGCAGGCCGAGCTGCCGCGCCTGCGGCGCGCAATGCCGGTCGGCATCGACCTCACCGTCGTGCACGATCGCACCACCACGATCAAAGCCTCGATCCGCGACGTGCAGTTCACGCTGCTGCTGAGCGTGGTGCTGGTGGTGCTGGTGGTGCTGGCGTTCCTGCGCACCATCCGCGCCACCATCATCGCCGGCGTCGCGCTGCCGCTGTCGCTGGTCGCGACCTTCGGGGTGATGTGGTTCTGCAACTTCTCGCTCGACAACCTGTCGCTGATGGCGCTGACGATCGGCACCGGCTTCGTCGTCGACGACGCCATCGTCATGATCGAGAACATCGTCCGCCACATCGAGGATGGCGAGTCGCCGTTCGACGCCGCTTTGCGCGGCGCGCGCGAGATCGGCTTCACCGTGATCTCGCTCACATTGTCGCTGATCGCCGTGTTCATCCCGCTGCTGTTCATGACCGGGCTGGTCGGCCGCATGTTCCGCGAATTCGCGCTGACCCTGACCATCGCGGTCGTAGTCTCCGCCATCGTCTCGCTGACGTTGACGCCGATGATGTGCAGCCGCATTCTGCGCCACCGCACCGAGAGCGCCGGCAACGCGATGACGCGTTTCTTCAACCGCGGGCTCGACAGCACCGTCGAAGGCTATCGGCGCAGCCTGGAATGGGTGCTGCGCCGCCAGACGCTGACGTTGTTTACGACGCTGGCGACCATGGTCGCCACTGTCTGGCTCTATCTGATCATCCCCACGGGCGTCCTGCCGCCGCAGGACACCGGGCTGATCATTGCCGTGTCGGAATCCGGCACCGAGGTCTCGTTCGCGCAGATGCAGCGTCTGCAGACGCAGGTCGAGGCCGCGATCAAGACGGATCCGGACGTGAGCGGCGTGACCTCGATCATCGGCGTGAGCCGGATGAATTCGACGCCGAACGCCGGCCGGCTCGCGATCACGCTCAAGCCGCGCGAGGAGCGCCGCGCCGTCGCCGGCCAGATCGTCGAACGCCTGCAGCAGGCGGTGGCGCCGATCCCGGGCATCACCGTCTATTTCCAGCCGGTGCAGGACATCCAGATCAGCACCCGTGCGAGCCGTGCGCAGTACCAGTACACGCTGGTCGGCTCCAGCTCGAACGACGTGCTGCAATGGTCCGACAAGCTTGCCGATCGGCTGCGCGCCGATTCCAGGCTGCGCGAGGTCGCCTCCGAAGCGCAGGAGGGCGGCCTGCGCATGCAGGTCCAGATCGACCGGGAGAAGGCCGGCCGCCTCGGCGTCTCGATGCAGGCGATCAACGACACGCTGAACAGCGCCTTCGGCCAGCGGCAGATTTCGACCATCTACACCCAGTCCAACCAGTACCGCGTCATCCTCGAAGCCCTGCCGCGCTACCAGCAGGACCCGAACTCGCTGTCGAAGCTCTATGTGCCGGGCGCCGGCAGCGGGGTGGCCGGCGGCGGCAACGTGCAGGTTCCGCTCAGCACCTTCGCGCGCTTCGAGCACACCTTGGCGCCGCTGGCGATCGCGCACGAGGAGCAGTTCCCCTCGGTGACGATCAGCTTCAACCTGGCGCCGGGCGCGGCGCTGAGCGATGCGGTGGCGGCGATCAAGGCCGCGGAGCGCGACATCGACATGCCGTCGTCGGTGATCGGCACCTATTCGGGCGACGCCGCCGAGTTCGCCAAATCGCTCGCCGGCCAGCCCTGGCTGATCCTGGCCGCGGCGATCACGATCTATATCGTGCTGGGGGTGCTGTACGAGAGCTTCATCCACCCGATCACGATCCTGTCGACGCTGCCTTCGGCCGGCGTCGGCGCGCTGCTGGCGCTGATGTTGTTTGGCTACGATCTCTCGGTGATCGCGCTGATCGGCATCGTGCTGCTGATGGGCATCGTCAAGAAGAACGCGATCATGATGATCGACTTCGCGCTCGAGGCCGAGCGTGTGCAGGGCCTGTCGCCGCGCGAGTCGATCGTGCAGGCGTCGCTGCTGCGCTTCCGTCCGATCATGATGACGACGCTCGCCGCGCTGTTCGGCGCGATCCCGCTGGCCTTGGAGGGCGGCACCGGCTCGGAGCTGCGCAATCCGCTCGGCGTGACCATCGTCGGCGGGCTGCTGCTCAGCCAATTGCTCACGCTCTACACCACGCCGGTGATCTATCTCGCCATGGAGCGGTTGAAGCAGCGGTTCACCCGGCCGCGGGGCTACATCGCGCCGGTGCGGCGCGTACCGGAAGTCCCGCGCCACGCGGCCGAGTGAGGTCGCGCGATGAACTTCTCCTACCCGTTCATTCGTCGCCCGGTCGGCACCACGCTGCTGGCGATCGGGCTGTTTCTCGTTGGCTTGGTGGCTTATAGTTTCCTGCCGGTCGCGAGCCTGCCGACCGTCGAATTCCCGACCATTCGCGTCTCGGCGAGCCGGCCCGGCGCCGATCCGACCATCATGGCGTCGACGGTCGCGGCGCCGCTCGAGCGGCGGCTCGGCGAGATTTCCGGCGTCACCGAGATCACCTCGACCAGCTCGCTCGGCTCGACCAACATCACGATCCAGTTCGACCTCAATCGCAACATCGACGGCGCCGCGCGCGACGTGCAGGCCGCGCTCAACGCCGCGCTGACCGATCTGCCGGGCGACCTGCCGACCTTGCCGACGTTCCGCAAGGCCAATCCGTCCGCCGCGCCGGTGCTGATCCTGGCGCTGACCGGCAAGACCACGCTGGCGAGCGAGATGTACGACGCCGCCGACACGGTGATCGCGCAGCGCATCGCCCAGATCGACGGCGTGGCCGACGTCAGCGTCAACGGCGCCGAGCAGCCGGCGATCCGCATCCGGGTCAATCCGATCGCGGTCGCCTCGATGGGCGTCAGCCTGGAGGACGTGCGGCTCGCGGTCGCCAACGCCAATTCGGCGACGCCGCTCGGCACCTTCGACGGTCCCGACTTCGCCCGCACCATCGGCACCAACGATCAGCTCCGCACCGCCCGCGAATACGATTCGATCGTGGTGAAATCCGCGAACGGCAACATCGTGCGGCTCTCCTCCATCGCCACCATCGAGCAGAGCGTCCGCAACAGCCGCTCGGCGGCCTGGTTCAACCTGCAGCCGTCGGTGCTGCTGGTGATCACCAAGCAGGCCGACGCCAACGTGATCGAGACCGTCGACCGCATCCGCGAGCTGCTGCCGGAGCTGAAGCGCTGGATTCCCGCCGACATCGAGATTTCGGTGCTGTCCGACCGCACAGAGACCATCCGCGCCAGCGTCAAGGACATGCAGCTCACGCTCGCCGCCACCATCGCGCTGGTGATGCTGGTGGTGTTCCTGTTCCTGCGCCGGGCCGCGGCGACGCTCGCCGCCGGCGTCACGGTGCCGCTGTCGCTCGCCGGCACCTGCGCCGCGATGTGGTGCGCCGGCTTCTCGATCGACAACATCTCACTGATGGCGCTGGCGGTGTCGGTCGGCTTCGTGGTCGACGACGCCATCGTCATGATCGAGAACGTGTTCCGCAACCTGGAAAAGGGCGCGTCGCCGCTGCGCGCCACCATCGAGGGCGCGCGCCAGATCGGCTTCACCGTGATCTCGATCAGCATCTCGCTGGTCGCGGCGTTCATCCCGTTGCTGTTCATGGGCGGGATCATCGGCCGGATGTTCCGCGAGTTCGCGGTGACGCTTGCGTTCGCGATCGTGATCTCGACGGTGGTGTCGCTGTCGCTGACGCCGATGATCTGCGCCCATCTGGTGCGCGCGGCGCCGAGCCTGAATGCGACGCTGCTCGACCGCATCGTCGAGGGCGGGCTCCGGCGCATGATCGGCGCTTACGCGGTCAGCCTCGGTTTCGTGCTGCGCCATCGCATCCTCACCATGCTGGTGTTCGCAGCGACCATCGCGCTGACGGTGGTGCTCTACGTGCAGACGCCGAAGGGCTATTTCCCGCAGGACGACACCGGGCTGATCTTCGGCGGCACCCGGGCGGCGCCGGACATCTCGTTCGAGGCGATGAAGGAGCTGCAGCAGCGCGCGACCCAGATTGTGTTGTCGGACCCGGCGGTGAAGTCGGTCGGATCGTCGGTCGGCGCTTCGGGCTTCAACGCATCGGTCAACAACGGCCGGCTGTTCATCAGCCTCAAGCCGCCGGAGGAGCGCGGCGTCAGCTCGCAGCAGGTCATCAACCGGCTGCGCCCGAAGCTGCTGGATGTCGGCGGCATGCGGGTGTTCATGTTCCCGGCGCAGGACGTGCGCGGCGGCGGCCGGCAGTCGAGCTCGTCGTACCAGTACACGCTGTGGAGTCCGAATCTCGAGGAGCTGCTGCGGCTGGTGCCGCAGGTGGTCGCCAAGGTCCAGACCCTGCCGGAGCTGGTCGACGTCACCACCGACCGCGAGCAGGGCGGATTGCAGGCCAACGTGATCATCGACCGTCCCGCGGCGGCGCGGCTCGGCGTGCGCATCCAGGACATCGACAACGCGCTCAACAACGCGTTCGCGCAGCGGCAGATTTCGACCATTTACACCGAGCGCAACCAGTACCGCGTCATCCTGGAGGTCGATCCGCTGTTCCAGCGCGATCCGTCCGATCTCACGCGGCTGTTCGTGGCCGGCTCAGGCGGCGCGCAGGTGCCGCTGTCCAGCGTCGCGCGGGTCGAGAAGGGGTTGTCGCCGCTGGTGATCAACCACCAGGGCTCGTTCCCAGCCGTCACCATCACCTACAACCTGGCGCCGAACGTCACATTGCAGCAGGCCGGCGCCGCGATCGACCGGGCGGTGGCGGAGCTGCACCTGCCCGATACGCTGCGGGCCGAGCCCGCCGGCGACGCCCGCGCGGCACGCCAGAGCGTCGGCACCCAGCCGCTGGTGATCCTGTTCGCGCTGCTCGCGGTCTACATCATCCTCGGCGTGCTCTATGAGAGCCTCGCCCATCCGCTGACGATCATCTCCACGCTGCCATCGGCCGGTCTCGGCGCGCTGCTGGCGCTGCAATTGTTCAACGCCGAGCTGACCGTCATCGCCTTCATCGGCATCATCCTGCTGATCGGCATCGTCAAGAAGAACGGCATCATGATGGTGGACTTCGCGCTGCAGGGCGAACGCCAGCGCGGGCTGTCGCCGGAGCAGGCGATCCGCGAGGCCTGCCTCGAACGCTTCCGGCCGATCCTGATGACCTCGCTCGCGGCGATGCTGGGCGCGCTGCCGCTGCTGATCGCCACCGGACCGGGCTCGGAGCTGCGCCGCCCGCTCGGCATCACCATTATCGGCGGGCTGCTGGTGTCGCAGATTCTCACGTTGTACACGACGCCGGTGATCTATCTGCTGCTCGACCGGCTGCACTTGCGGCTGTGGGGGCGCAGCCAGAAGCGGGTGAGCGGCGGGGTAATCAGGGCGCAGCCGGCGGAATAGCGCTGTCATTGCCGGGCCGCCGCGAATGCGGCGAGACCCGGCAATCCATCGTCTTCACAAGACGGTTGTTCTCTGATGGATGCGCGGGTCAAGCCCGCGCATGACATTCTTGCCTACTGGAAAATCTCGTTGAACCGCTTCTTGATGCGCGGCGCTTCCTTCTCGGTGTAATCGTAATCGACCGGAAGAATCTTGAGGCTTGAAAGCGGCGGCGATCCGGCCGGCGCCGCGATGTCGCTGCGCGCGGCGAAGCCGCCCTCGTTCGGGAAAATCTTCTGCACCTCGTCGCTGATGATGAACTCGGCGAGCAGCTTCGCCGCGTTCGGGTTCGGTCCGCCCTTCACCACCGAGGTCGGTGACGGGATGACGAATACGCCGTCGCTCGGATAGAGCGTCTTCATCGGGTGACCGGCATTGCGGTCCTCGGCGGCATAGGAATCGAGCGCGCCGACCGCGATCAGCCGTTCGCCGCGCTTGAGCATGTCGGACGCCTGCTGGTTGCCCTGCACCACCATCGTGTCGTTGGCGCGCAGCTTCTCGTAGAAGCCCCAGCCGCGCTCCTTCGAGATCATTCCGACCACCGACACCAGCAGCGAGGTGAACGAGGGATCGCCGATCACCAGCTTGCCCTTGTATTTCGGGTTGGTGAGGTCATCCCAGGTCTTCGGCTCGTCGGCGACCGGCACTTTGTCGGAGCGCAGGTAGTTCGTCATCATATTCAGGCGCTGGGCGACGAAGTAGCCGTCCTTGTCCTTTGCGGCGTCCGGAATCTTGTCGAAGTGCTTCGGCTTGAATGCCACGAAGATGCCCTTGCGCGCCAGCATGGCCGCCGCGGCGGGGTCGGAGGTGGTCAGCACGTCGGCGGCGATCCGCCCGGCGTCGACCTCGGTCTGGAAGCGCCGCAGCACCGCCGAACCGCCGGATCGGAACAGCTCGACCTTGATGCCGTGCTCTTTCTCGAACTGGTTGGAGATCTTCTGCGCCTGCAGCAGCGGCGTCGAGGTGTACCAGACCACCTTGCCCTCGGCCTTTGCCTTGGCGACGTCCACGGCGTCCTGCGCAGAGGCGGAGGATGCGAAGGTCAGCGCGGCGAGTGCCGCGAGGAGGTTGATGCGTTTGATCATGTCGTCTCTCCCTTTTGTCGTTGTCTCTCCGCCGTCATGGCCGGGCTTGTCCCGGCCATCCACGCCTTGGCGGCAAGGTAAGGCGTGGATGCCCGGCACAAGGCCGGGCCTGACGAGCAAGCTGCTAGTGCTTGCCAGCCCCATACGTGCTGAAGATCGGCTCCGGCTGCGTGAAGAAGCTGAGCAGGATGTGGTAAGCGATCATATAGTTCTTCTGGTGGAACGAGGCGTGCGCGATGCCCGGCATCACCGCGAATTGCTTGTCGGGGTTCGGCAGCGCCTCGAAGAACTTGACCAGGTCGGTCATGCTGGCGATGCCGTCGTATTCGCCACGCATGATGATGGTCGGCACCGTGATCTTGGCCGGATCGACCACCGGCAGATGCAGGCACATGTCGATATAGGTGCCGTTCGGGATCGAATCGTCGAGCTCGAGGATGCGGTCGGCGAACGCCTCGATCACGTTGTCGTCGGCGGTGCCTGGATGGTCGCGCTCGAAGATCGAGCGGACGAACTTGCGGTCGATCGGCCGCCGCTTGGTCTTGGTCAGCTCGGGAAGCCGCTTCTTGCGCTCTGCCAGCGTCGGGCTGCCTTCACCGGTCCAGACGTGGGCGTCGAGCGCGAGCCGCCTGACGCGATTGGGATGGCGCTGCGCGAACAGCGCCGCGCGGAGCGCGCCCGATGAGATGCCGTACACCAGCAGCGGGCCGGTGTGGTTGCGGGTCTTGAAAATGTAATCGGTCGCAGCCTTCAGGTCGTCGGCGCCCTCAGAGATCGTGGCGTCGATGCCGCGGTCCTTGGTGGAGCGGCCGTAGCCCTCCATGTCGACCGACCAGGTGTCGAAGCCTTGGCCGACGAAATAGTCCATGGCGCCCGGCCGTCCCGGCACCTGCAGGTCGAAGGTCGGCTGCGACGCCATCGACGAGCCGTGCACGAACAGGATGGTGCCGCGCTCGTGGGTGTTCTGGGCGCGGCGCTTCTCCCACAGGACCAGCTTGGCGTCGCCCTTCTTGGTCCAGTGCTCCTCGCCCTGGATGTGGATGTTCTGGACGTCGTTCATCGCCAAACTCCTTTGGATTACGAATGTGCCGCGGCGCTCGCCGGATTGCGGAACACGCTGCATTGCGTCGAGTCGATCTCGACCGCGACCGTATCGCCAACGGCGAAAACCTGACCCGGATGGGTCTGTACCCGAAGCGTCTGGCCGGAGTCGAGGGTGGCGTAATACTCGCTGATGTTGCCGAGGAACGTGCGCTCGCTGATCTTCGCGCGCGTCGACGATCCGTTGGCCGTCGTGCTGAGGCGGATGTTCTCCGGCCGGATCGAGACCTCGACGTTGTCGCCGGACTTGGTTCCATCCGGAACCGCGAGATCGATCTTAAGATCGCCGGCCGCGGCGACCGTGCCGGTGCGGCCGTTGACTGAAACCACCTTGGCCGGCACCAGGTTGACCAGTCCCATGAAGTCGGCGACCACGCGATTGGCCGGCCGGGCGTAGACCTCCTGCGGCGTGCCGTATTGCTGCAATCGTCCGCCATGGATCACCGCGATCTGGTCGGACAGCGCCAGCGCCTCCGCCTGGTCGTGGGTGACATAGACGAAGGTGATGCCGGTGCGGCGCTGCAAGCGTTTCAGCTCGACGCGCATCTGCTCGCGCAGCTTGGCGTCGAGGTTGGACAGCGGCTCGTCGAGCAGCAGGATGCCCGGCTCGACCACAAGGCTGCGCGCCAATGCCACGCGCTGCTGCTGGCCGCCCGACAGCTCGTTGGGGTAGCGCGCCTCGAGCCCGGTGAGGTTCACCAGCGCCAGCGTCTCCTCCATCTTCTTCTTCATCTGCGCGGAGGGGAGCTTGCGCAGCTTCAGGCCGAACACGACGTTCTCGTAGACGGTCTTGTGCGGCCACACCGCGTAGTTCTGGAACACCATGCCCATGCCGCGCTGGTCCGGCGGCACGACGTTGCCGGGCGCGGAGATCTGCCGGCCGTCGACGTGGATCGTGCCCTTGTCCGGCACGATGTAGCCCGCGATCATCCGCAGCGTCGTGGTCTTGCCGCAGCCGCTCGGGCCGAGCAGGGTGATGAACTGGTTGTCCTTGATGTCGAGATCGAGATCGGTGACGGCCGCGGGGGCGTCGTCGCCCGCGTTGAAGCTCTTCGTCAGACCCTTGAGCGTGATGCTGGCCATTTATGTCGCCCAGTATGAGGCCGTCATTCCGGGGGCCCTCGCGAAGCGAGGGAGCCCGGAATCCAGGGCAGCGTGTGCGACTCTGGATTCCGGGCCCGCGCTTCGCGCGTCCCGGAATGACGGAAAAAGTTTTCACGACGCCAATCCCTGTGCGCCGGAGCGGCTCGCGATGCGGCCGCCGCCGAGCTTGTTGGCAACGAAGATCGCGGCGCCGATGATCACCATGTTGACGATGGCGAGAGCCGCGACCGGTTCGATGTAGCCGGTCTCATAGAGATTGTAGACCGCGACCGCGAGCGTGATCGAGCTCGACGAGAACAGCAGGATCGAGGCTGAGAGCTCCTGGATCACCGGCACGAACACCAAGAGCCAGCCGGCGAACAGGCCGGGCCGGATCAGCGGTAGCGTGATCTCGCGCATGGTCGTCATCCAGGACGCGCCGAGGATCTGCGCGCTTTCTTCCAGCGAGGGGTCGATCTGGCGGATCGAGGCGTTGGCGGCGCGCACGCCGAGCGGGATGTAGCGGCCGACGTAGGCGAGCAGCAGGATCGTCAGCGTGCCGTACAGCGCCAGCGGCATCGACAGCCAGAACTGGATCAGCGCCACCGCGACGACGATGCCCGGCAGGCCGAGCGGGATCAGCGCAAAGTAATCGAGCAGCTTGCGGCCGGGGATGCGGGTGCGCAGGTCGATCCAGCCGATCACGGCGCCGAGCAGCACCGCGATGGTGGCGGCGACGGTGGCGAGGCCGAGGCTGTTGAGGATCGCGCGCTGGGTGACGTTGTACTCGAACAGGATGAACTTGTAGTTGGCGAGCGTCAGTCCCTTCCAGAAGTCGAGGCCCCAGGATTTCGAGAACGACACCGCGATCAGCGTGGAATAGGGCAGGATGATCGCGACGATAAATGTGAGGATGACGAAGCCCAGCACCAGCCAGCGCGCGGGGCCGAGGTCCATCAACTGCGGCCGCGCGCCTTTGCCGCCGAGCGTGACGTAGGAGCGCCGCGCCAGGAACGCGCGCTGCAGGTAGAGCGCGGCGACGGTGATGATGACGAACAGCAGCGACAGCGCCGAGGCGAGCCCGTACTCCGGCGGATAGTCGAACAGCGCGTAGATGCGGGTCGGCAGCGTCACGATCCGGCCGGGCAATCCGATGATCGCCTGCGAGCCGAACAGCGCGATGGCGTTGACGAACGACAGCAGCGTGCCGGACAGGATCGCCGGCGCGACCAGCGGCGCAGTCACCGAGAACGCGGTGCGCAGCTTGCTGGCGCCGAGGATCTGCGCCGCCTCTTCGTAGGAGGCATCGACCGACAGCAGCGCGCTCGACGCCAGCAGATAGACGAAGGGAAACGTGTGCAGCACCGTGACCAGCACCAGCCCGGTCATCGAGAACACGTTGAAGGTGAGCCAGGGCAGACCCAGCACGTCGCGGAACAGCACGTTGAGCAGGCCGGCGTTCGGGCTGTAGAGATAGACGAAGGCGATCGCGGTGAGGAACGGCGGCGACAGATACGACAGCGAGGCGGTGATCTGGATCAGCGCCTTGCCCGGCACATTGGTGCGGCTCACCGCCCAGGCCAGCGCCAGGCCGATGATCATGCTGAACAGGCCGGTCCAGGCGCCGAGGATCAGCGAGTTCTTCAGCGCGGTCACGTACAGCCGGCCGGTGGCGACCTCCTCGAAATGCTGGAAGCTCAGGCCGCCTTCGCCGCGCAGGCTGCCCCACAGCAGGAAGCCGAGCGGCAGCACCACCAGCACGATCAGCGCGAGCACCGCCCCGCCCATCACGAAATGCTCGAGCCGAAGCCGGTTGCGCGGCCTCGAAACCCGCATCGGCGCGCTGATGGCTTGGACCGTCATTCCTCCCCGTCCCGGCGGTGACCGCCTGTTGTCGTCTGGCGTTGCGCTTTAGGAGATTTAGCGTTTAAAGTCAAAAACTTAAGGTGGAACACCGGATGCCGCCCGCTATTCCCGCGGGCAGGTCGTCCGCATCATGGAGAAGCCCAGTGCCGAGTGAAAGGAAGCTTGATGTCGCGGCGATCAGGAGCCTGGTGGTCGCCGGCTGGACCGGCCGCAATCTGCCGGCGCTGGAGGCGCATATCAAGGAACTGGAGGCGCTCGGCGTGAAGCGGCCGAAGAGCGTGCCGATCTTCTATCGCAACGCTGCCGCGCTCTTGACCACGGGCGAGGCGATCGAAGCGGTCGGCGACAAATCGAGCGGCGAGGTCGAGTTCGTTCTCTATTCGCTCGACGACGGGATGTGGATGGGAGTCGGCTCCGATCACACCGACCGCAAGGCCGAGACCATCAACGTCACGCTGTCGAAGCAGATGTGCGCCAAGCCGGTCGGCGCGACGCTCTGGCGCTACGACGAGGTCAAGCCGCATTGGGACAAGCTGGTGTTGCGCTCGTTCGTGCCGGGCGAGGGCGGCAAGCGGCGGCTCTATCAGGAGGGGCCGGTGACGACGATGCGAACGCCCGAGGAGCTAATTAAGCTCTACACCGGCGGCGACAAGCTGCCGGGTGGCACGGCGATGTTCTGCGGCACCTTCGCGGTGCACGGCGGAATGTCGTACTCGGGCAGCTTCGAGATGGAGCTGGACGATCCGGTGCTGGGACGCAAGATCACGCACGGCTACAAGATCGTGTCATTGCCGGATGAGGGGTGAGCCGTGAAAATCGTCATCCCCGATCTGGTCTCGAATTCCTACTTCCCGTCCATCGCCGCGGTGGAGCTGGGCTTCTTCAAGCAGGAAGGGCTCGACGTCGAGCTCGAGCTGATCTTTCCGGTCGACAAATGCTACCAGGCGATGCGCGACGGCAAAGCCGACTTCGTCGGCGGCTCGGCGCATTCGATCCTTGCGGCGTTTCCCGACTGGAAGGGCGCGAAGCTGCTCGGCGCGCTGGCGCAGGGCATGTACTGGTTCCTGGTGATGCGCGCCGATCTCAACGCCAAGCGCAACGACGTCAGCGTCGTGAAGGGCAAGAGGATCGGCGCGGCGCCGTGGGTGAACTACGGCTTCAAGCGGCTGCTGGTGGACGCCGGCATCGACGAGGCCCGCGACAACGTCACCGTGATGCCGGTGCCGGGCTCGACCGGCGCCGGCGTGTCGTTCGGCGTCAACGCCGCGCGGGCGCTGGAGGAGGGCAAGATCGACGGCTTCTGGGCCAACGGCATGGGCGCCGAGGTCGCGGTGCAGCGCGGCATCGGCAACGTCGTGCTCGACGTGCGGCGCGGCGACGGGCCGAAGCAAGCATTCGGCTACACCTTCGCCTGTCTGGCAACGACGTCGGCGCTGGTCGAGCGTTCGCCCGACACGGCCGCCGCCGCGGTGCGCGCATTGATAAAGACGCAGGCGGCGTTGAAACAGGAGCCCGGCCTCGCGACCAAGGTGGCGCAGAAGTGGTTCCCCGAGTTCGAAACCTCGCTGATCGCCGAGCTGATCCGGCGCGACCTGCCGTATTACGATCCGACGATTTCGCGCGATACGGTGGCGAGCATGAGCCAGTTCGGCATCGACATGGGGCTGAGCCAGAAGCCCGCGGTGTACGACGATCTGGTGGCGACGCAGTTCAGCAATTTGTGGAAGGGGTAGCTCTCGATCCGTCATCCTGAGGTGCCCGGCGTAGCCGGGCCTCGAAGGATGCACGGCCCCGATGCTGCTGCGATCGGCTGTTGCAGCAGCCGGGCCGTCGCCCTTCGAGGCTCGCTTCGCTCGCACCTCAGGGTGACGGTCCGAGAGCGGCATTCGCCGCTACCGCTGCGCTAATCCTCATCCCCCGGCGGCTTGTTATCCCCGTGCTGCGGCACCGGATCGTTCATCCGCACATCGTCCCGCCGGCGCTTCGCCGCCTCTTCGCCGGTGATGAAATAATCGCTCTCGGTCGCGCGCCGCGCCTGCTGCTCCAGCGCCGCGGGCCAATGTCCCAGATCGTAGCCGTGCCACGGCGGCTGCGGCTTCAGCGGCGGCAATCCTAGCTTCTCCCACAGCTTGCGTGCGTTCTCCATGAACTCGCGTTTCGGCAGCGCGACCGGCGCGTAGGTGCCCTTGAGCATGGCGTTGATCAGCACCGCCGCGGTCTCGCCGTTGTCGCGCGGGCCGCGCGGCCCATGGCCGGGGTCCTTGCGATCCACCACCTGGAGATCGTGCTGCGGCTGGCAGCGATACGACATCGCCCAGAACAGCGAGTCGGCGTTCTCCGGATCGATGTCCTCGTCGACCGCGATGATCCACTTGCCGGCGAAGCGGTGCAGCGCCGAGGCAGCGTGCATGGCGCGCCAGACCTCGCTCTCGGCGGTGCCGCGCGCGAACTGAATTCCGATCACCGCATAGAGGCTGGTCAGCGGCTCGTGCATCGCCACGCGCTGCACGCCGCGCACCGACAGCGTCGACTTGAGATGGTTGAGGAACACCGGCTCCATCGCCACCTTGCGGATCACGCTGGATTCGCTCGGCGTCACCTGGCTGATGAACGAGGTCAGGATCGGATTGCGCCGCCGCGTGATCGCGGTCACCTCCATGAAGGCGTTATACTCCTGCAGGTTGACGTAGCCGTGCGACTCGCCGAACGGCGCCTCCGGCTCCAGATATTTCGTGTCGATGTAGCCTTCGATGACGATCTCCGCTTCGGCCGGCACCATCAGCGGCACGGTCCGCGCCCGCACGACGTTGATCGCGCTGCCGGCGAGGCCGCCCGCCACCGCGACCTCGTCAAGATTCTCCGGCATCTTCTGCACCGCGGCGTAGGAGATCACCGGCGGGCAGCCGAGCACCACGGCGCAGGGCAGCGGCACGCCCTTGGCGCGGCATTTTTCCCAGTGCGCGTAGATGCCGGCGCGCAGCTCGACCGACGGGTTCATGCCGAGCCGGCGCGGCGTCTTGATCTGGCCGCGGTAGTTGCCGACGTTCTGGATGCCGGTGTCCGGGTCGGCGGTGATGTAGTGCGCCGAAGCGAGATAGGGTGCGTTGTCCCAGCCCGGCGTCGAGATCGGCACCGGCAGGCCGTCGAGTCCTTGGCCCGGCTCGTCGAGCGCGTCGCCCTCGACGACGACCTCCTGGCACGGCGCCCTGTCGACCTTGCGCGGCTCGATCGGCGCGGCCAGCGCCTGCACCCAGCGCGCGCCGATCTCGTCGAGCGGCTTGCCGAAGCCGATGCGATAGATGTCGCGGCTGCCGGCGAGACCCGCGATCAGCACCGGATGCTCGAACGTGCGGCCCTTCGAATCCACCGGCCGCGTGAACAGGAACGCCTTGCGGTCCGCCTCCTCGATGCCGCCGCGGTACTGCCAGCGCACCAGTGGATGCATCTCGGTGTCCTTGTTCACCGGCTCATCGACGATGACCAGTTTGCCCGCGGCGGCGAGCGCCAGCAGGTGATCGTGCAGATCGGGATAGCCGCGATCGGGCCGCGCGGTGTCGCGGTAGCGGTCCAGGATTTTGGTGTGATGTGCGGGGTCTGTCGGCATGATGCGGACCATAAATCAAAACCCGCCCCCGGGCGAACCGGAGGCGGGCTTTTAACGAGGCGTTTGCGAGCTCAGGTCGTGCGACCGGTCAGCTCCGACTTGACGCGCTCCGGCGTGAACGGGAGCGCGCGCAGGCGAACGCCGGTCGCGTCGAATACCGCATTGGCCAGCGCGGCGCCGACCGGAGCACACGCGGCTTCGCCGGCGCCGACCGGCTTCTCGGTCGGCCGGTCGATCAGCGCGATCTCCAGCTTTGGTGCATCCGAGAAGCGCATGATCGGATAGCTCGCCCAATCCACGCTGGTCACGCGGGACCGGTCGAAGGTGACCTCCTCCATCAGAACGCGGCTCAGCGTCTGCAGGATGTTTCCCTCGACCTGGGCGCGCACGCCGTCGGGATTGATGATCTGCCCGCAGTCATGCGCGCAGAACACCTGCTCGACCTGGATGCGGCCGGTGGCGCGTTCGACCGCGACGGTCATGCCCATCGCGACGTAGGCCTCGAGGTGCTTGTAGTGAAGATAGGAGATGCCGTGGCCGCGAGCGATCGCTGCCGCCCTGTTGGGTCCCGGCGACGGCCGGGTGTCCCACTTCATCATCTCCGCCAGCCGCTGGATCACCGCGACGCCACGCGGATCGGTCAGGGACTTGAGCCGCATCGCGACCGGGTCCTGATTGGCCGCTGCCGCGAGTTCGTCGACGAAGCTTTCGACCGCGAAGCAATTGGCCGGTTTGCCCGGCGACCGCATCGGCGCCGGACGCAGCGGCGCGTCCTTCAGCCAATGCGCGACCACCTGGATGCTCTTCGCCGTGTAGGGCGGATCGGCGTTCTGCGCAATCTGACCGGTGCCGATGCCGTCCGGCTGGTCGAGCCCGGCCGAGGCTGGACCGACCAGCGGAATCGCGGGCAGGCCGGGCGTCGCCTTCGGCACCCACATCTCGGTACGCCAGTCGATAATACGGCCCTCGGGATCGACCGAGGCGGTGATATCGAGCAACTGCGGTGGGCCCTTCGGATCCCAGCCGTGCTCGTCCTCGCGCATCCATTGCAGCCGCACCGGCCGTCCGACCGCGCGCGACATGATCGCGGCGTCGGCGGCGGCGTCCTCGTGGCCGTTCATGCCGTAGCAGCCGGCGCCGTCCATATATATGATGCGCACCTTGTCACGCGGCAGCTTGAGGAAGCGGGCGAAGCTGTTGCGGTTTCCGTGCGTGCCTTGCGAGGCGGACCAGATGGTCGCGCTGTCGGCTTTCACGTCGGCGATCGCACAGGACGGGCCGATCGAGCCGTGGGTGTGGATCGGCCAGTAGTAGGTCGCCT
>CAMDEB010000014.1 GCA_945893085.1 Rhodoplanes serenus
GGCTTCGACGGAAAATCCTGCGCCTGTGCGGTTGCGAGCGCGAAGCTGCCTGCCAGCGCGGCTGCGAGCAACGACAGGGAAGCACGAACGGGGTGCATGGCGGATTCCTCCTGAAGGGCGTTATTCATTCAGTCTGACGGGCGTCACTATCGCGCGTCCCGGACTTTGCGTCACCCCCTGCTAGCGGTGCTGGGTGATGGTATCGACCAGCGCCGGCCGGCCCTTTTTGACCTCGGCAATCGCCCGCAGCAGCGCCGGCCGGACGTCCTCCGGTTTGTCGATCGGCCCTTCGCCATAGCAGCCCATCGACCGCGCCAGCGCGCCGAAATCTGGCTCCGGTCCGAACAGGTCCATGCCGATATGCGCCTTGGCCTCGTCGGTGCCGCGCAGTTGCGCCATGCGGAGCTGATGCGCCCAATCGTTGTAGTAGGCGCGGTTGTTGTGCATCACGATCAGGATCGGGATCTCATACTTGGCGGCGATCCAGAGCGCGCCGGCGTCGAACATCAGGTCGCCGTCGGGCTGGATGTCGACCACCAGCCGGCCGGTGCCCTTGTGGGCAAGCGCGACCCCGAGCGAGATGCCGATCTGGGTCGAGGTGCCGAGCTCGACGCCCGGGTGCCGGTGGGGCTTGTCGAAGTCCCACAGCTTGCGCACCTGGTGCTTGAGCTCGTTCGCGGTCAGCACCCAGTCCTCGTCCTTGATCACGTCCCACACCTCCATCGCCAGCCGCGAGAAGGTGATCGGAGAAGCGTCCCAATCCTTGCGGGCGTCCTCCTGCCATTTCGCCCAGACCTGATCGTGCCGCTTGCCGATCGCGATCTTGCGGTCGGCGATCTTCTTCTGAAGCTTGCTGTCGCCTTCGATGCGGCTCTTGCACAGCCGGGTCAGCTCCGGAATGCCGATCGCGGTGTCGCCAAGCGCGCGCACCGAGCACGGCTGCATGCGGCAGTAGTCCATCGCCCATTTGCTGATGCCGACCTCGGCGAAGCCGATCTCGACGAAGTCGCATGACGCCGGCGGAAGCTGTTCCATCGTGCGCTTGGCGTTGTTCAGCTCGACGATCTGCTTCTCCCAATCCTTCACGTCGAGTCCGACGATCAGGTCGGTGTGCTTGAGCGACGGCTTGTCCATCGACAGGCACAGCGGATGCTTGTTCGGGAAGTTGAGCGCGTTGTTGATGTCCCAGACCGCGGAGCCGGTCAGCTCGGCCAGTTCCACGATGCTCTCGAATCCGCCGGCGCGCCGGCCGGCGTATTCCGCCAGCAGCATCGGGTGCTCGGCCTTGATCAGCTTGTCGGCGATCTGCTCGATCGCGCGCGGATCGGGCGCCATCGGCGCGGGGACGGCGGCTGCCCCGGCGGGAGGCAGCGGCACCTCATGGGTCTTCGGCTCCTCCTGCAGCGCCGCGTCGTAGCACATGTAGATCGGGCCCTTTGGCTCGGTCATCATGATCGAATAGGCGCGGGCGAAGGATTCCGGGACGCCGTGAATCGACGTCGGTTGATAATCCCATTTGGTGTAGTCGCGCACGGCATTGCCCTGCACCAGCGCGGTGTGGGTCCAGTCGATGTGCGGCCGCCGCTTGCTCTCGTCCATCGGGCCGGTGGCGCCCATGATGAAGATCGGCACGCGGTCGAGGAACGCGTAGTAGATCGCCATGCAGGCGTGCAGCAGTCCCACCAGGTTGTGCAGGATCACCACCATCGGCTTGCCGGTCGCTTTGGCGTAGCCGTGCGCGATCTGCACCGCGATCTCTTCGTGGTTGCACAGCATCATCGGCGGCTTGTTGTCGCCGTAGTTGACCAGCGAATCGTGCAGGCCGCGAAAGCTGGCGCCGGGATTGAGCGTGATGTGGGGGAAGTCGTAGCGCTTGATGCAATCGACGATGACGTCGGACTGCCAGCCGGCGTAATTCTTGACTTTCGCGTCCATGGTATTCCTGAGGTTGAGTTCTGAATTATTTCAGCAGCGCCGCTGCCTGTTGGGCGATTGCCGCGGGCGTGGCGTAGATATCCTTCACCAGCTTTTCGATCTGATCGCCGGCGACCGGCGTGATCTCCATCTGCGATTTTTCGGTGTCGGCCAGGAAATCCTTGTCGTTCATCGTGTCCATGAACGCCTTGCGCAACGCCGCGACGCGATCGGCCGGCACGTTCGGCGGAGCCACGAACGGACGGCCCATGACCTGACGCGCGAAGATCAGCTTGAGGATTTGCCGCTGCTCGTCGGTCTTTGCAAGGTCGGTGATCAGCGGGACGTCGGGCAGGTCCGGGTGCTTGTTGAGCGCGAGCTGGACCAGGATGTGGAATTTCTTCTGATCGAGCCACTGCTGGTGGGTCGATTTCACGCTCGACCACGACCAGCCGCAGCGGCCCTGGACCTCGCCGCGCTCCATCGCCAAGCCGACCTCGTTGCCGCCGGGATAGCCGGTGATGACCCGCATCTTGGTGCCGAGCACGCCATTGGTGATCTTGGGAAACTGGTCGGTGTCGGCTGACGCGCTGGTGCCGCCGACGATCAGCGGCTTGGTCAGCATATCCTCGAACTTGGTGATTCCGGTGCCGTTCCAGGCGACGCAAATGCTCACCTCGTTGTTGGCGCTGCCGATCCAGGTGAACTTGGCGGCGTCGAATTGCGCCGACTTGTTGCCGAGCAGCGTATCGAAGCCGGTGCCGCGTCCGATGATGCCGAACACGGTGCCGTCCTTCGCGCCGATGTTGTAGAGCCAGTTGGCGAGCCGCAGGCTGCCGGCGCCTTCCATGTTCTTCGGCACCACGGTGGGGTTGCCGGGAATGTGCTTGCCCATGTGACGGGCGAGCATGCGCGCGTAGAGGTCGTAGCCGCCGCCGACGCTGTAGCCGATATAGAGATCGACGTTCTTGCCTTTGTAGAACTCGGCCGGGGTCTGCGCCGGCGCGATCGACGCGGCCAGCACCGTCAGCAGAACCGCCAGCATCGCCGTGCCGGCCTCGCGCGCGCGGCTCCCGAACGCCATATCCGTGCCTCCCTGGTACTCTATGGTTCTTGCCCCATTATCCTCGCCAGCCGATTGATTTGACAAGGACGCGCGATATGGTGCTGCCACGCACTTTGAGTCTGCTCGAGGAGCAACGTCAATGACAGGAATTCTCGAAAATCCTCCGGGGCAGGGGCATAACAACCCGCCGGAAGAGGGCGCCGAGAAGGACAATCAGCACTGGGACCGCTGGGCGAAGAAGCGGACCTTCGTGCGGGCGCTCGAAGGCACCTATAGCCACCTTTACAAGTCGCTGGTCGAGCAGCCGCGGGTGTTTTCCTCCAAGGACGTGCCGTGGAAGGGCGGTCCCGGCCATTTCGGCAAGAGCGTGATCTCGCCCCAGGCCGTCAATGTGACCCAGTCGATCGAGTCGCACATCGAGGCCTATGCGCCGGGCGCCGCCGGCCAGAAGCACGGCCACCTCAATAGCGCGGTGTTCTACGTGCTCAAGGGCCACGGCCATGACGTGCACGACGGCCGCCACATTCCGTGGAAGGCCGGCGATGTGATGATCGTCGAGAACGGCTGCGTGCATCAGCATTTCAACGATTCGCAGGACGAAGAAGCGATCCTGCTGGTGTTCAAGGCCAAGCCGCTGTTCCTGTTCATGCACCTGCTGTTCCAGAAGATCGTGGAATGGCCGCCCAAGGTGCCGCCCAAGGGCCAGGAAGCCTACAAGCCGCCGAGCGAGATCTGAGCGAGGGACATGCCATGACACTCTTTACAGACCGCGGCCCATCGCTGACCGGCAACAAGACCTGCAGCTTCCGCGCCGACGCGGTGGAGGCGTCGAAGGCATTCCGCAAGGAATACGAGTCGAAGCTCAACGTCGTGCTCGCCGAGGACATGCCGTGGGAGCACTCCGCCGACGGACTGATCAAGCACCTGGTGCACGAAAAGCTGAATACCCGCGAGATGTGCGTCGAGGCCTACATGCAGTTCCTCAAGCCGGGCGAGAAGTCCGGCAAGCACCGGCACATGTGGGAGGAGATCATTTTCGTGGTCGAAGGCTCCGGCTACGACCTGCACTGGGATCTGAAGTTCGACTGCCTCGACGCCTTCCAGTGGGAATGGGCGCCGGAGCCCAAGGCCTACGGCTGGAAGCGCAGCGATTACATCTACGTGCCGCCGTTCACCGAGCACCAGCACGTCGCCGGCGACCACGAGGAGTGCCGGCTGATCGTGATGTCGAACCGCATCACCAAGGAGATGGGCTTCGACTGGTTCGACCAGATCGAGAACGCGCCGGGGTTCGATGCGGCGATGAAGGCGAACGGCGGTGCGGCGCGGTAGTTGGTCACCGCACGCAAACTCTCTCCGTCACCCTGAGGCGCTCGGGCGCAGCCCGAGCCTCGAAGGGTCTGGCTGGCGCCAGCTGTTGCACTGTTCGTGATCCTTCGAGGCTCGCCGCTGCGCGGCGAGCACCTCAGGATGACGGGTTCAGGCAGTTGTGCGCTTGGCTTTAGCCAACCGCAGCACCGCCTCGATCATCGCCGCGGGATTGGCGACGCCCTTGCCGGCGATGTCGTGCGCGCTGCCGTGCGCCACCGATGAGAACAGGATTGGCGTGCCGATGGTCAGCGCGATGGTCGCGTTCGGCGCCAGCAGTTTCGCTGCGACATGGCCCTGGTCGTGCAGCATGACGATGAAGGCATCGACGCCCTGCTTGTGAAACATCGTGTCGGCGCCGAACGGCCCGGTGACGTTGAGTCCTTCGGAGGCGGCCGCGTCGATCGCCGGCTTGATGATCTCGATTTCCTCGCGGCCGAACAGCCCGCCTTCGCCGGCGTGCGGATTGAGGCCGCTGACCGCGATCCTCGGCTTGGCGATGCCGAGGCTGCGCAGCGTGCGGTCGGTGACGCGGATGACGCGCGCGACCTTTTCGCGGGTGATCGCTTCGACCGCCTGCCGCACGCTCTGGTGCAGCGTGCAATGGGCGATCATGGTGTCGCCGAAGCAGAGCATCATGTAGACGTCGTTGTCGTCGGTGCCGGTCTGCCGCGCCACGAACGACGGATGGCCGTCGAAGGTGATGCCGGCCTGCGCGATCGAAGTCTCGTTCTGCGGCGCGGCGACCACGGCATCGACATCGCCCGCGAGCGCGGCCTGCACGGCCGTGCCGACGAACGCGATCGAGGCGCGGCCGCTCACCGCGCTGGTGGCGCCGAAATCGAGCGCGGCCGCATCCGGCTGCGCGCAGTCGAGCACGTTGAGTTTGCCGTCGGAGAAATCTGCATCGGCGATGCAAGATACGGCACGCATGTCGAGCGCGATGCCGCAGGCCTTGGCGTGCCGCGCGAGCACGCCCGGATCGCTCACCACGATCGGATTGCAGGCCGCGCGCACCGCCGGATCGAGCGCCGCCTTCAGGCTGATCTCCGGCCCGATGCCCGCGGGATCACCGGTGGCGATGGCGATTTTGGTTTTGTCGGCCGGCATGATGAGCTTTTACTCGATTTCCAGCGAACGTTCAGCACGGAATCGGTCAGCATCGACGACCGTGCTTATGGGCTCGGTATGGGTTTGGGCGTATAATGCTTTTTTTCATGAGGGATGGCTGCCTCGTGTCCTTGCGCCGATATGCAGGCTTGATCTTGGCTTTCGCGGTCGCTGTAGTGCCGGCGACGCTGGTCAGGGCTTCGCTGACAAATTCCGAGCCGGCGCCCGCGCAGGTCTCGCTCGCCGGACAGCTTCTGATCGCCACGCCGGCCATGGGCGATCCGCGTTTCAGCCAAACCGTCATCTTGATGGTGCGGCACGACCGCAACGGCGCGCTCGGCATTGTGATCAATCGACCGCTCCGCGAGCGGCCGATTGCCCAGATTCTGGAGGCGTTCGGCGAGAACAGCGCGGGGATCGAGGGCAGCGTCCGCATTTTCGCCGGCGGCCCGGTTCAGCCTGGGCTGGGTTTCGTCATCCACAGCCCCGAATACCGCCGCGCCGAAACGCTCGACATCGACGGCCGCATGGCGGTGACGACGACCACGGAAGTCCTGCGCGACATTGCAAACAACAAAGGCCCCGAGAAGAAGCTCATCGCCCTGGGCTACGCCGGCTGGGCGCCGGGCCAGTTGGAAGGCGAGCTCAAGCAGGAGGCCTGGTTCACGGCGCCCGCGGATCCCAAGATCGTTTTCGACGATGACCGGGAAAAGGTCTGGGACAACGCGATGGCGAAGCGACCGCGCGATATCTAGAGTTTTTCTGCTACTCCCACGGCATCAGCGAGGCATGGATCACGTCCGGCACGCCCTGGTTTCCGACCGAACGGATGGCGAGGTCGACGTCCTTCAAGCCGAACCGGTGCGTGGTGATCTTCTCCAGCGGGAAGCGCTTGGAGGCGATCTGCTCCAGCGCCAGCTCGCAGGCCCTATAGCTGTGGCCGCGCGCGCTCTTCATGGTGATGAACTTCACCGTGAACCGTTCCAGCGGGAAGTTCGGGAACTGCGCCATCTCGCCCTGCGCGACAATGATGCCGCCCTTGCGCTTGAGCGCCTCGATGCCGAGCAGGATCGGAATCGTGCCGGCGCCGGCGGTGCAGTCGAGCGCCACGTCGACGCCCTTGCCGCCGGTGATCGCCATGATGCGCGCCAGCGGATCCTCCTGTTGCACGTCGATCACGTGGTCGGCGCCAAGCTCCTTGGCGACCTTCAGCCTTGCTGAGTCCTTCGACGTGCCGGTGACGATGATCAGCGAGGCGCCGGCCTGCTTGCAGATCACGGTCTGCGACAGCCCCTGCTGGCCCGGCCCCTGGATCAGCACCGTCGAGTTGTAGCCGACCTGGCCGTCGAACAGCGACCACTCGACGCCGTTCGCCATCGGCGTCACCAGACCCGCCAGCTCCGGCGTGACGCCCTTCGGCACGTGATGCACCACCGCGTTCCACGGCAGGTAGACGTATTGCGCGAACCCGCCCCACAGATGCGGCGGCTTCTCGTCGGAGGTGTAGCCGTAGCGGATCGCGTCCGGGTTGGTGCGCCAGTTGGTGTTCTCGCAATGCCGGTACTGGCCGGCGTGGCACCACTCGCACTTGCCGCACGACACGTAGTGCTCGACGAAAACCAGGTCGCCTTCCTTGAAGCCCTTGCGCGCGGTGAACTCGCGGCCGGCCTTGGCGATGTATCCGATGTTCTCGTGGCCCATGATGGTGGGCTTGGTCGTAGGCGGATGCGCGTACAGCTTGACGTCGGTGCCGCAGATGCCGGCGACCTCCATCTTCAGCAAGGCCGCGTCCGCTGGGACATCCGGCATCGGATATTCGCGGATCTCGGTCTTGCTCGGGGCCACCCGCACCGCCGCCAGCACCTTTTCAGCCACTGATGTTCCTCCACCCACGAATGTCACCCCCGGGCTTGACCCGGGGGTCCATCTTACCTTGCTAGGCTCTTTGGTAAGAAGATGGATCGCCGGGTCAAGCCCGGCCATGACAGTGCGGTATACCCCCATGCTTGGCTTCATCAAGAAAAGCCCCGAACACAGCCTGGCCCTGGACCAGGTGCGGGCGTGGACGCGCGAGCGCTTCAAGCTTGCCGATGACGCGGCGATCCTGGTGGCCGAGGTCGCCTGCGCGCTGCCGGGCTGTGCGCCGCTGGAGACCGTGGTCGCGTTCTGGGTCGACGAGCGCCGGCACCACTTCAAGGTGTTCAAGCCGGTCGCGGCGGTCGAGAGCGACGACCTGCCGTTCGCGTGGCAGAAGGAGTCGCTGGCCGTGCCGGAGGGCTTCGGCTGCGACTGCTGCTAGATCAATACCCGAACACCGAGGTCTTGCGGAACCGCACCTTGTTGCCCTCCGGCGTGCGCCGGGAATCGTAGCCGCCCTCGCGCACCGCCTGCCGCTGCAATTTGGGATGATGCTCGCTGTCGTCGTCCCACCACTCGGCGCGCTGCGCGCTGCGCGGCAGCCCGAAGCCGAGGATCTCCTCGATCTCCTCGAAGGTGAGGACGAAATCGATCCGTTTTTCCTTCAGCAGGTAATCGCGCAGCGGCTCGTACTTGTTCACGTTCGCCCTCAACCTGCCGTGTCGGCGCTGACCTTGTCGAGAAACTCCAGCACCCGCACCGGCGCCGTCTCCTCGGTCTGCCCCGGAACCGGCACGTTCCAATACTGCGCGCGCGGCAGGCATTCCTCCAGATACCGCGCCGCCGACGTCGCATGCGACGCGTCCTGGCCCGGAATGACCAGCGCCGGAATATCGAGCCGCAGCATGTCCTCGGGCTCCGGTCCCGGCGCGGTGTCGCGATCGAACAGCGTGCGCCCCATGCCGGTGACGATCAGCTTGTAGCGCTCCACGTCCTGCTCGGCGTAGGCCTCGGCGAAATCGGGATCGTTGCGGATCACCGCCGCCCATGGCCCGCCGCGCGGATCGGCGCCGAACGACTTGCCGGAAGCCTGCGCCACAGCGACCACCTGCTCCAGCCCGTTCGCCTGCACGAACGCGATGTGCTCGGCGAAGCGCTGCTGCCCGCTGATGCGGTACTTCGCGCCGCCCACCGGCCACCACAGCACCATGCTCAGCACCATCTCCGGATGCATCACGCCGAACGCCGCGACCGGGCAGCAGCCCATGCAGCCGCCCATCAGGTGCGCGCGCTCGATGTCGAGATGCTCGAGCAGACCCTTGCCCTGCGCGACGTAATGCGCCCAGGTCACGTGCTCGACGCGACCGCCCGACTGGCCGCACTCGCGGCGGTCGAACAGGATGCAGGTGTAATGCTTCGGCAGGTGATCGAGCAGCTTGATCTTGGCGTAGACGCCCTGGGTCGACCACTTCTCCACCGTCGCGTCGAATCCGCCCGGCGCGTACATCAGCAGCGGCGGCCCCGAGCCCGTCACCTCGTAGCGCGTCGCGATGCCGTCGATGTCTGCGATGGGCATGGTCGTTGTTGATCCAAGTTCGTGCGCCGGATTCGGTGGCTCCCTCCCCCCTTGCGGGGGAGGGTGGGGGAGAGGGGTAAGTTACAAACTCCGGTGTATGCAGCCACCCCCCTCCCTAGCCCTCCCCCACAAGGGGGGAGGGAACCGAGCGGAGCGCGGTGCTAGACGGAGAGCGGAAGCCGATGAGTCATCCCTTGATCTGCCGTCCCGCGCGCGCATCGGCGATCAACGCCGTGAACGCCTCCAGCGCGGCCTTCGACGTGTTGGTGTAGGTGTCCGTCTTCGAATCCAGCCACTTCTCGCCGTAGCCGATCGCGGTGATGGCGAGCCGCACGCGGCCGTCGAGCCACGGCCCGCCGCCGAAGCCGCCGATCACCGGAATCTTCACCGCTTTCACCACCGCCGCGCCGGCGACCGGCCCGGAGTTGGTGAAGTCGAGCGCCACCGCGCCGGCGTCCTCCAGCAGCTTCGCCTCTTCGACGAGTTTCGCCGCCGCTTCCGCTGTCGCCTGCGCGCCGGGTGAATTCTGCGCGCTGTAGGGGATGCCGTGCTTCGCCGCGGTCTGCGGCGTCAATCCGAACTGCGCGAACACCGGGATGCCCGCGCGCACCACCGCGCGCACCGCGTCGGGATAGTCGGCGGCGGCGTCGAGCTTGACCATATCGGCGCCACCCTCCCGCACCAGCCGCTGGGCGGCTCGCACCGCGGCGTCGGGGCTCTCCTGCACCGGGCCGTAGGGAACGTCGCAGCTCACCAGCGCGCGCTTGGCGCCCCGGCGCACCGCTTTGCAGACGATGAGCATCTCTTCCATCGTGACTTGCAGCGGATCGTCGTGGCCCCACAGGTTGACGCCGACCGAGTCGCCGACGGAAATGAAGTCGACGCCGGCACGGTCGGCGATGCGAGCGATCGGCGTGTCCCAGGCGACCACGCCGACGCTCTTCTTGCCGTCGCGCTTCATCTGCTGGAGAGCGGCGACGGTGATTTTTTCCGACATGACTGTTCTCTAACGACTCCGTTCCAACCTCACGTTCGTCATGGCCGGGCATAGCCGTCGAAGACGGCGTCGCTTCGCTCGCCTATGTCCCGGCCATCCACGTCTTGGCGACAAAGTAAGACGTGGATGCCCGGCACAAGGCCGGGCATGACGGTGTGGCAACATCTCGCGCGAAATCCTTCACGACGCCTTCGCCTTCAGCATCGCGGCGAACGGCTGGGCGGGATCGGCCAGCGCCGCCGGATCGACCGGAATCTTACGCTCGATCAGCCGGCGCACCGCAGCGAGATCGCGCTGCGCGTTGATGCCGAGCGCATAAGACAGGACGCCGCCTGCGGTTTCAAGCAGCAAGGTGCTCTTGCCGTCGAGCTTGCGGCGGATGCGCTGATCGGGGTTCGGCTGCGGCCAGCCGACGCCCTGGATGTAGAGATCGTACTGCTCCGACCAGAACGACGGCACCGTGCGATAGGCGTCGGACGCACCCGCGGCATTGCGGCCGGCGACCGCGCCGTGATCCTGCGCGTGCCGCCAGTTCTCCAGCCGCACCAGGCCCTGCGGCCCGGGAAAGCGCGTCGCGTCGCCGGCGGCGAAGATGTTCGGATTGGAGGTGCGGCATTGCTCGTCGACGACGATGCCGTCCTGCACCGTGAGCCCCGCCGCGGCTGCGAGGGCGTCGTCCGGTTTGACGCCGGCGCCGACCACCACATGATCGGCGACGAACAGGTCGCCGTCCGCGGTCTCGAGCGCGATGGTGCCGTCGAGTTGCGGCGTGACCTGCGTCACCGATGTCGACACGTTGATATCGACGCCGTGGTGTTGATGCTCGGCGAGGATCAGCGCGCCGGTCTCTTCGTCGCAGGCGCGCGCCATGATGCGCGGCGCGAACTCCAACACCGTGACCTCGATCCCAAGCTCGGATGCGGAGGCCGCGACCTCGAGCCCGATCAGGCCGGCGCCGATCACCACCAGATGCTTGCATGCCGCCAGGCCGGCTTTCAGCTCGCGTGCATGCGCCTGCGTGCGAAGGTAATGCACCCGCGGCATGCCCGGCGGCAGCAGCGGCAGTTCGCGCATCAGCGAGCCGGTGGCGATCACCAGCGCGTCATAGGGCAGGCGGCCGGATGAGGTGACGACTGCGCGGGCGGCACGGTCGATCGACAGGCATCGGGTGTCGGGTCGGAGCGCGACGCCGTGCGCGGCGAGGCCGTCCTTGCCGGCAATAAGAGCGTCTTCCGGCGCGGCCTTGTCGAGCAGCACGGCCTTCGACAGCGGCGGCTTCTCATAGGGCTCGCAAGCCTCGTCGCTCAGCACGGTGACATCGGCGGCGGCGTCCTGCTTCTTGGCCGCGATCGCCGCCCAGACCGCCGCGGGACCGCTACCGACAATCAGGATGTTTTTCGGCATGGTTGCCGCCGCAGCGCCGGTTCAAGCCCGCAGCGCGAGCAGCATGTCCTCGACGTATTCTTCGGCGCTGGCGATCACCAGCATCAACGCCCACGGCCGCAACTGGCTGAGCGTTTTCGACAGCGTCTCATCGGGTACGTCCGCGCTGCCGAGGATGAGCGCCGTCGTCGTCACCCGCTTGAGGCTGCACGCCTCGCCGATCAGGGATGCGGCCTGCGCGTTTTCGCCCGCGGTCGCCACCATCACCACGAGATCGGCGCTGTTGACCTCCTCGACCAGGTTCTTGGTGCGGCCGGCGAGATCGCTTAGCCAGCCGGCGAAGCTCTCGCCCTTGCGCGGCGCGCCGCCGAAGGCCGAGGCGGTGAAGAACGCCGCGCGATTCCAGCGGCCCTGCGCCAGCTCCTTGACCACGCGCTCGCTTCGCTGGTCGAGCGCGATCACCTTCACGACGCGCGGCTTGGAGTTCGGCGCGTCGATGCGGAAGCGCGCTTCAGCGGCGCTGCTCATGCGGGCCGATTCGGATTCCATCCATTCACTCCGCTGTCTTCTCCCTCCCCCGCTTGCGGGGGAGGGTCGGGGAGGGGGCCTGATGCAAGCAAGGCGCCTGCGGCCTTCCCCCTCCCAGCCTCCCCCGCAAGCGGGGGAGGGGAAGAAAGAAACTTACACCGTCACGTGTTCCTTGCCGGCCTGCACCACCAACGCCTCCTTGGCGGCCTCCTTGAACGGCTGATCCGGCGGCAATACCACCGCGGCCGAGCGCACGCGTTGGTGCGCGAGGTCGATACCCGGCGGGGTCGTGCCCTTGTCCATCATTGCCTTGAGCGAACGCAGCAGGCGGTGGCGCGCCATGATGATGCCGTTGTCGGTCGAGACCAGGTTCTCCTTGGTGCGATCGATGATCGGGCCCATGCTCTCCTGCAACGACGCGTCCTGCATGGCGATGCCGAACACGCCGCTGAAGGTGTCGCCGCGCTTCTGCGCCGCGCGGTCCACCAGGTAGTCGTTGTCCTTGTTGGCGGCCGGCCGGAACGTGCCTGGCACGTACTCGACGTGGATGCCCTTGCCGGCGTCCATCGCCTCGACCTCGTGCTGGCTCAGCGGGCGCGTCACCTTGTAGTCGAAGCTCCAGGCCCAGCAGTTCTCGTCGTCGATCGGCACCCAGAAATGTCCGTGCACCGGATGGTCGGCACGCGGCGGGATCATGGTGAAGGCCGGCATCACCCATTGGGTGACGCGCCAATAGTAGTTTCCGTTCTCGGCGTTGCGGCGCGCGCCGATGAAAAGTCCGCCGGGACTCTCGACCACCTCGAACACCGGCTTCATGTCGCCCATGTTGTACTGGTTGCCCTTCGAGCCTTTGAACAGCGGATCGCTGTTGAGCTCGCCGCTGTGCAGGAAGGAAACGTGGCTGGAATCGATGCCGCCCTCCATCGCCTGCAGCCAGTTGCTCTCCTGCAGGCGCTTCGACATGTAGCGGCGGTCGGCCGGCATCAGCGCGAATTCCCATTCCGGCAACGGCGGCTGCTTCTCCGGCGGACCCATATAGGCCCACAGCACGCCGCCGCGCTCGACCAGCGGATAGGACTTCAGCTTGACCTTGGTGCAGAAGCCGCTTTCGGCCGGCTCCGACGGCACCTCGATGCACTGGCCGGTGTGGTCGTACTTCCAGCCGTGATACGGGCAGCGCAGCCCGTTCTGCTCGTTGCGGCCGAACCACAGCGACACGCCGCGATGGGCGCAGAATTCGTCGTTCAGCGCATAGCGGCCCTGCGTGTCGCGCCACGCCAGCAGGCGCTCGGACAGGAGCTTGATCCGCACCGGCGGGCATTCGTTTTCCGGCAGTTCGGAGGCCAGCAGCGCCGGCAGCCAATGCAGGCGGAACATCTGGCCCATCGGCGTGCCGGGGCCGGTCTGGGTGAGGAGGTCGTTCTGTTCTTTTCTGAGCATCTCGGGCTCCCGGATCGGTTGCTGACCTATAACGCCGGACAGCGAAATTACTCAAGTCTTTTCAGGCGGCTAGCATTGATCCAAGTCAATGACCGGAGCGTTGACCAAGGACCGAAAGCCATGATCTATGTCCTGCTCCATCCTACCTGCAATCACCCCACAAGAGAACCGCCGTGCCCACCAAAGTTGAACTCTGCAAGGCTGAAGAGGTTGCCGCCGGGACCGCGCTGCGCGTCGAAGCGGGGGGAGTGACGGTCGCGGTGTTCAATATCGATGGCACGTTCTACGTGACCGATGATGCCTGCACCCATGGTCCGGGCTCGCTCTCGGAAGGCTACATCGACGGCGACGTGATCGAGTGCAACTTCCACAACGGCCAGTTCGACATCAAGACCGGCGAGGTGGTGTCGCCGCCCTGCATGATCCCGGTGAAGACCTATCCGGCGACGGTCGAGAACGGCGTGGTGGTCATCGAAGTCGATTGATGGGGCTTCTGCCGTAAGCAAAAGATTGTAAACTCGCATACCGATTTGCACGCTCGACCATGAGGAACGCCATGCATCGCCGCTCACTGACATCGAAGCTGTCGCTTGCCGGGTTGGCCGCCGTTGCGGTCGCCGGGTTCAGCTCAGTGGCGCTGGCCCATCCCGGTCATGCCGGCGGATTGACGGACGGGCTGGTGCATCCGTTCACCGGCCTCGACCATGTCCTGGCCATGGTGGCGGTGGGCCTCTGGGCTTCGCAGCTCGGCCGGCGGGCGATGTGGCTGTTGCCGGCGGTGTTCCCGGTGGTGATGGCGGCCGGCGCGGTGATGGGAGCGTACGGCGTTGCGCTGCCCTGGGTCGAGCTCGGCATCGTCGCTTCGGTGGTGGTGCTGGGAATTGCGGTCGCGCTCGGCCTGCAGGTGTCGCTGGTCGTAAGCGCTACGCTGGTCGGCGTGTTCGCGCTGTTCCATGGTCATGCGCACGGCAACGAGTTTCCGGCGGCCGATTCCCCGCTGCTCCACGGGATCGGATTCATCGCCGCGACCGTGACGCTACACGCGATCGGCATCGCCGCCGGATTGCTGACACAACGTCCGCTGGTGATGCGCACGGCCGGCGGCGCGATCGCCGCCGTCGGGCTGTTGCTGCTGGTCATGCCGTCGTAGCCGGCGCGCGCTCCACGGTTCGGCCTTCGGCGCTGGACGGGAAGATCAGCGACTTGATCACCACCGGCACCGCGCCGGAGCTTTCCAGCATCGCGCCGATGTCGATGTAGTCGAACGCCTTGAGCTCGAGGCCGTCGATCGAGACGATCGGGTTCTTGAGTTTCATCTCCTCGTGCAGATGAATCCCGAGCAATCCGCCCACGTCGCCGTCGCCGGCGAGAATCAGCGGATGCCCGCGCGTGAGCACGCTTGAGAGCCCCTGGACAACGCCCGTGAGAAAGTCCTCAAGCCGCCTGTACGTGGCTGAGCCCTGCCAGGCAACGAACAATGCCACCGGCTGCTCGCCGTCGAGGTCGAGCCGCTTGAGCATGGTCCGGATCGCTTGAGCAACCGCCGAGGGGTCGATGAGCTCCTGCTCAAGCGGCAGATCCGGCGCCAGCACCGGCACATTGCGCAACGGCAGCGCCTCCAAGGGAGAAACGTAAATCGTGCTGCCACTTAGCTGGATCGTGTACTGCGAAGCCCCCACCACGGTGGCCCGAATCCCTTCGATCGAAGGCTCCAGCCGCGGACAAAAGCCATCCACGCGCGAACGAATTTCCGCGGCAAGCAACGGCCCGAGATCGCCGAACTTCTTGGTTTCGTTGCCGTAAATGAATTCGGAAACGCCGCCGGAAAACTGGATTTGATCGATAGGGCCGCGATAACTCAGCCGATCAAGCCGCAACAACGACGCGCCGTCGGCCTTCGGCACTTCACCGCGCATCGCTTCGAACAGCCGGTCCGCCATGCGCCCCGCAATCGCGCGCGCTGCACCGAGAGTCAGCGTCGTGCCGAGCGTCACGTCGATGCCAAGCTCGGCGGCAAATCTTCGGCCTGCTTCCTCCACGCGCAGAATCTTGCCGCCCGGATCGAGGCAGATCAGCCGCGCACCGACGTCGAGCGCGGTCAGGCCCGCGACCTTGCCGTCGGCGCAGACCGCGATCTTCGAGGTGCCGCCGCCGACGTCGACGTTCATCACCACGCATTCGTCGCGGATCGAGCGCGCCGCGGCGCCCGAGCCATAGGCCGCCATCACGGTTTCCAGGTTGTCGCCGGCACTGACGGCGACGAGCTTGCCGGCCTGTTTTGCAAACAATTCGCCGATGGCGCGGGCGTTCTTGCGCTGCACCGCAACGCCGGTGAGGATCAGCGCGCCGGTGTCGATCTCGTCGGGATCGACCTTGGCGTCGGCGTATTCCTTGGCAATGAAGGCGCCGAGCGCGTCGGCGTCGATGGTGTTCTCGGCGGAGTAGGGCGTCAGCAGGATGTCGGATGCGTAGAACGTCTCGCGCTCGGTGACGACGTAACGACTGTCGAGCCGCTCCAGCAGGATGCGCGAGAACACCAGATGCGACGTCGACGAGCCGATGTCGACGCCGACGCTGAGCACGCAGATCTCGTCCTCGCCCTCCAGCGAACGGCCGGTGGAGGAGAAAAAAATGCGGCCGCCTTCGGCTTCGTCGGTCATTGACGGAACGGCTCTCCACCCGCATTGACAAGCGCCGAAAATGCGGCGCTCATAACCCATCACAACACGGCTGCGGTCAAGGCTCAAATCTCATGATGCGAGTCGCCATCGTCATCTCCGCGCTGCTTGCCGGATGGCCAGGCGCGGCATTGAGCCAGCGGTCGGTCGAGGATTTCTACCGGGGCAAGAAGCTCGACCTGATCATCGGATATTCGCCGGGCGGGACCTACGATCTGTACGCGCGTCTCGTCGCGCGCCACCTCGGCAACTACATCCCCGGCAGGCCGCTGATCGTGCCGCGCAACATGCCCGGCGCGGGGAGCCGCACCGCGGCAACCTGGGTTTACAATCTTGCGCCTCGCGACGGGACGGTGCTGGCGACCGCGGACCAGTCGCTGTCGCTGCAGCAAGCGGTGGGCGACAAGCGGATCAATTTCGATACGACGAAATTCATCTACATCGGCAATCCGAATGTCGAGAACAACACGACGGCGACGTGGCACACGTCGGGCGTGAAGACGATCGAGGACGCCAAGCGCCGCGAGGTCACGATGGGCGCGACCGGCGGCTCGACCTCGTCGCAATATCCCCGGGCGATGAACGCGCTGCTTGGTACCAAGTTCAGGATCATCCTCGGCTACCCGGGCGGCAACGACATCAACCTCGCGATGGAACGAGGCGAGGTCGACGGCCGCGGCTCGAACAGTTGGGCCTCATGGAAGGCGACCCGCGCCGATTGGATCGCCGAGAAGAAAATCAACATCCTCGTCCAAATCGGCCTGGCGAAGGCTCCGGACTTGCCGGATGTGCCGCTGCTGATGGACCTGGCGAAAAACGAGGACGATCGCGCGCTGCTGCGGCTCCTGTCCGCGTCGACCGCGATCGGCCGGCCGATCTTCACGACGCCCGACGTCCCGGCCGAGCGTGTCGAGGCGCTGCGCAAGGCATTCGATGCGATGGTGCGCGACCCGGCGTTCCTGGAGCAGGCCAAGAAGGAACACTTCGATATCGATCCGACCTCGGGCGAGGCAATGCAGAAAATCGTCGCGGAAATCGTCGCGACCCCGAAGGCGCAGAGCGAGCGGCTGCAGAAGATTATTGAATAAGTGAGCGAGCGCCTGTCGCTCACTCCTTCGGCAGCTCGCCCTTGTAGTTCTTGTCGTAGTACTCCGGCTTCATCCGGTTCTCGACGCCCTCGCGCCGCAGTCGCTCGTCGTACTCGGCCTTGATAAACGGATCTTCCATCCAATACGGAATTGCGCTGCCGCCTTCCGGAATGTCCATCGCCGTGTAGTCGATGTGCTGCTCGCCGGGCGGGCCGGGCTCGCGGCCGGGATTGTGCGGGCCGAACCAGGCGGTGAGGCGGAGCGGTTCTTTCGATGCGCCGAAGTGCTGGTGGTTCCAGCGCGCGCCGCCGGGCGCCGCCGACACCAGGCCGACCGGCTCGTAGTCGACGCGCTTGATCTGATCCTGATGGCCGTCCTTCCACGGAGTGACGCCACACCGCTCCGGCCAAGTGTAAGTGTAGCCCTTGCCCTTGATGCAGATCAGCACCGCGGCTGAAGTGTGCGCGTGTGCCTTGGAGTAGCGGCCGTTCTCGTGCTGGCCGATCCAGAGATAGAACGTGTTGCCGGTCATGAACGGCTCGACGCGGCGGAAGCCGGGCGAGCGGCGATTGTCGAGCGGCAGGTCGCAGTTGACGATGTCGGGCACGAAGTTGGTTCGCCGCATGGCGAGGCCGCGCACCGGATCGGGCTCGATATCGTCCTTGTATTTGTAGAAATCGTCGGCGCCGGAGAAGCGATCGCGGAATTGATAGGGGCAGTCGAAGATCGCGCCGACGTTGTTGATCAGGTTCATCAGGTTCGGCGCGGTGGTGCCGGCGAGCAGCAGCGCCGGCGCCGAGCTGGCATTGACGATGCGGTGCCAGGCGTTCACGGGAATCGAGAACAGCGAGCCCTTCTGCCATTCGAACACGTGGCGCTTCGAATCGTTGTCGAGCCAGACCTCGGTGGTGCCGCGGCCTTCGACCACGTAGTAGATTTCTTCGTAGATGTGCTTTTCGGGATTGAGCGCGCCCGCGCCCGGCACTTCGATGACGTAGCAGCCCCATTTTCCCTCGGTGCCGTAGAGCTGAATGTAGGTGCCGCGACCGCCGGTGCGCTTCCACGGCGCAAGCGGCAGGTTTTGCACCTTGCTGACGCCGATGTCGCGGAACACCGGGATGCCTTCCGACTCCATGAAGCTGTCGTAGGGCGTCTTCGGCCGGCCGAACTTGCCGAGGCCGGCGCGCTTGCCGCCGGTCGGCTCATGCCAGTGCGTCTGTCCGGGCACGTCATGCATGGGCCTTCTCCTCTTCCGCGGCAGACTTGCTTTGCAGCTCCGTCTGCTCCGCGGTGTAGGCCTTGTCCATCTGCGATGCCAGCCCGTGCTTGGCCAGTTCCTGCGCGAACAGCGTACGGACCTCCGGCTTCTCGTCGGCGTAGTCGATCTGGTCGCCGCCTTCGCGCCGGCTGATCCAGGCCTTGGGCACGCCTTGCGAGTTTCGAATGGCGACGCCTTCGTGCTTGAAGGCGAGATAGCGCGCTGGCGTCGTGCCGGTGTTGAAGTGCTGATGCAGCCACATATTGGGCGGCACGATCATGGTGCCAACCTCCCATTTGTAGTGGCGCGGCTCGTCGCCCTCCGGCCACATCAGCGAAAAGCCTTCGCCGGAGAGGATGATGACGTGTGCGCCGGGACCGTGGGCGTGCGCCTTCTTATAGGTGCCGATCGGGAACTGTGAGATGTGGCTGTTGAGCGAGCTCTTGGCGAAGTTGAAGCGGATGTGGCCACCGCCGGCGCCGCGTTCCTTCGCCGTGATCAGCGGCAGGTTGACCGCGTCGGGCACGAAGTTGGTCGCCAGCAGGAAGCCCTTGTGCTCGTCCTTGGCGCTGAAGTAGTCGGGCTCGCCGTTGAAGCGGCCCTTGAAATCGTAGTTGGTGCCGAAGATGAAATCGATGTCCTCGTAGAGATTGATGACGATCGGCGCGGTGGTGACCGATACGAAGCGCGCGCCCTCGCGTCCCGAACCGTTGAAATGCTGGTGCCAGCAGTTCAGCGGGATCGCGAACAGCGCGCCGGCTTTCCATTCGAAGGTGATGCGCTGGCCGGCGTCGTTCCACACTGTGGTCGAGCCGCGGCCGGAGAGGATCATGATGGTTTCTTCGAACAACTGCCGCTGCGGCGCCAGCGTCTTGCCCGGCGGGATCTCGCAAACGTAGCAGTCGTTCGAGGTACGCGACGCCTCATGGTTCATGAACACGCCCCGGCCGCCGCGCCGCGCCCAGGGCTTCAGTTCGACGGTGTGCAGGTTGGGCACGTAGGTGGAGTCGATGAGGTCGAGCCCCTCGCTCTTCACCCAGCGGGTGTAGGGTGTTTCCTTTTCGGTTGCGAATTTCTTCGCGAATTCCTCGGAAACGATGGCGTTCTTGGCCATGCTTCTCTCCAGTTCGTCAGCCGCCAGGGATGGCGATGCACCTATCCGTCGTCATGCGCAAGATGGCCGTCGAGGGGTAGAGCAGGGATGTTGCTCGCCGGCGGCCGCGCCGCGACACGCTCCGCCCCCGGTTTGCGCTGTCACCGATGCCCACATTCTACGGCGGGTGCAAGGCGATGCAATCAGTCCGTATGGCTTCGCAGCGGCGGCTCGTTTTGGAACGACTTCGACTCGGTGGGGACCGACAGCGACAGCCCGAAATAGGTCGGCGTATGACGATGGGTGTGGTCGAGACCCGGGATGCGCCGTCCGTCCGGGAACTCGTTGGCCTTGAGCCTGGTTTCGGTTTCAAATCCAAGCGAGCCGCTCTCGAGCGGGATGCGGCCGAACGAGGCGTTCGATGGGCTCGATGTTTGCGGGCGTACGCGAGACGAGCCGGTGGTGGTGTCCGTGCGCTCCAACCGCAACGGTGCACGTGCGCCGTCGTTTGGCTTGGCGACGTTCGACATGACATCGGGTTTGGCGATGGCCGCTGGCGTCGATACATCCGCGCTCATGGTGGACGCGTCGAGCAGGTTCGAATCGAACATCAGGCGGCTAGCGGAGTGCTGCGCCTGTTGCGCCCGTGCGTGTCCTGCCGGCACGACGATCGCTGCGACAACCATGATGGCGCCGATCAGGCTGCGCCTCGCCATCGTCCCACGCTCCTTCATGACGAAATCATAGATCGGCCGGGTCATTGCGCTATCGAGGTCCGTTGGTTTGGTTAATTCGTTGGGCCGCGCCCGGCGCCCAGATCATTGGATCGACGCGCCGATGGTACGCACCATCTTGCCCCAGTGGTCGATTTCGCCCTTGAAGAAGGCTGTGGTTTCCGCCAGCCCGCTGGTGCGCGGCTCGAAGCCGATCGTCTTCAATCGCTCCTGGACCTCGGGCATCTTCAGGACGTCGCTGATCGCGGCGTTGAGCCGGTTGACGATGGCGTCGCTGGTCTTGGCCGGTACGAAAAATCCGACCCAGCCATAGGCGTAGAAATTGGGGAAGCCGCCCTCCGTGTAGGTCGGGGCCGAAGGCACGACCGCAATTCGATTGGGGCTGGCGATCGCCAATCCGCGGAGCACGCCCTGGTTGATCGCCGACCCCACCGTCGGAAGCGTCGATGCGACCGCCTGCACGTGATTGCCGATGAGAGCATTGATCGCCGGCGCGCCTCCCGCGAACGGCACGTGCACCGTCTCGACCTTGGCAAGAATCTGGAAAAAATACTGGGCCTGGATGTAGGACGGGCTGCCGACGCCGGCGGAACCGAAGGTGACGCCCTTGCCCTTCGCGGCCTGCAGGAATTCTGCCATGTTCTTCGCCGGATTGTTTGGGTGGATGGCCAACGCTTCCGGAGCGGACGCGGGGATGGCGACCGGCTTGAGGTCCGCGGTTTCATAGCCCTTGCTCTTGTGCAGGCTGTCGTTGATTGCCACGGCGGTGCTCGAGACCAATATGGTGTGCCCATCGGCTGCTGCACCGGCGACCAGCTTGGCGCCGAGATTTCCGGCGGCACCGCCGCGGTTTTCGATCACGACGTTGGCGCCGCCGAGCCGCGCGCCGACTTTATCGGCGAAGATGCGCGCTGCGCTGTCGGCGATGCCTCCCGGCGCGAAGGCGACGACGAAGGTGATGGTCTGTGACGGATATTGCTGGGCGGATGCCGGCGGGGCGCTCGCGACGATGCCGGTCGTGCCTAGAACCGCAGCCAAGACCGCGGCAAGGACCGCAGCCCTCAAATGACGAGAAAACATCGATTGATCCCCCACGCGACAGGCCATCTTAGCCGGATTTTTCCGGCTTTTGGCAGCCCGATGTCGCATCGACGCCCCGGTACCAATTGTCTGCCCAACGTGCCAAAATCGGTGTGGGACGGCAAAAAACAACCAAAAACGATGGTTTGAGTCAGGGAGGATGACGGATGACGGGGACGCTTCTCCGCAGCGCGCTGCTCGGCGCGATGCTGGCCGGCGCGGTGTTCGTCGGTGCCGGTCCGGTGCCGGCGCAGAGCTGGCCGACGCGAACCATCACCGCGATCATTCCATTCGCCGCAGGCAACGCCAACGACCTCGCCGCGCGCATCGTGCTCGAACAGCTTTCGCGGCAACTGGGCCAGACCATCGTGATCGACAACCGGCCGGGTGCCGGCGGCACGACCGGCGTCGGCGCGGCGGCACGGGCCACTCCGGACGGCCACACCATCCTGGTTCATTCGTCGTCGTTCAGCGCCGCTCATGTAACGCACAAAAGTCTGCCCTACGACACAGTGGCGGATTTCGCGGCAGTCAGTCCGTTCGGCTCGCAGCCGAGCGTGCTGGTCACGGCACCGTCGAAGGATTTTAAGACTGCCGGCGAACTGATCGCCGCCGCCAAGGCCAAGCCGGGGGCGATGAACTACGCGTCGGCCGGCATCGGCGCGGCATCGCATCTCACTGCCGAAAAGTTTCGCCTCGCCGCCGGCATCAGCGCGCAACACATTCCGTTCCGCGGCCCGGTCGAGGCGCTGACGGAGGTGATGGCGGGTCGCATCGACTACTATTTCCTGCCGATCTCACCGGCGCTCCCGCTCATCAGGGACAACAAGGTGATCGCGCTGGCGGTGAGTTCGCCCCAGCGAGCGCCCGACTTGCCTGAGGTGCAGACGGTCTCTGAAGCCGGATTGAAGAATGCCGACTACGTGTTCTGGAACGGGCTGTTCGTCCCCGTGAAAACGCCGGCCGATATCGTGAACAAGCTGCACCAGGAGACGCAGAAGGCTCTGGCCGAGCCGTCGGTGAAGGAGCGTCTCGCCAAAATCGGTGTCCAGACCATGTCGATGTCGCCGCAGGAGTTCGACAGCTACTTCAAGGCCGACGTCGCCGACACCGTCAAGCTCGCAACGCAAGCCGGAATCGAGAAGCAGTGAAGGCCACCTTGGGAGATCCATGATGTCGAGCGCACCCGCAGTCGCGCGAACACCGGGCGCCAAGCGTGCCGGGCCTGGCGAGTTCCTGTTCGATCTCGCGCGGGTCAATCACATCAAGGGCGGGCCGGACTATTCGAGCGTCGAAGGCGGCGTGGTCGAAGGCGACCGCATGATCGTGGCGCTGATGCGGATGCCGGCCGGCACCGGCGCCGAGGCGCACTCGCATCCGAACGAGCAGTGGATCTACATCCTCGAAGGCACTTTCGTGGGTGAGGTGGCCGGCAAGCCATTCGAGGCCAAGGCCGGAGCGCTGCTCTACATGCCCGCCAACGCCATCCACTCCGGCAAGGCCACGCCGGACGCCGATGTGGTGTTCTTCACCTGCAAGGACGCCTCGCACAGCTTGCACGGCATCAAGGCCGCGTAGCGACGACGTGTCGTCGAAGCACTACCGTTTGAGGTTCTACGAGCATTCGAACCAAACAAGAGTGGGAGAATGACATGAAGCGAATGACGTTGGCGTTGCTATCGGCCCTGTCCCTCGTCGTCGGCGGCACGGCCGTCGCGCAGGACAAGTATCCATCGAAGCCGGTCAAGATCGTGGTGCCTTACGCCCCCGGCGGGGCGACCGACATCACCTCGCGCCTGTTCGGCGAGCAGCTCAAGAACATCCTTGGCCAGTCGTTCGTGGTCGAGAACAAGTCCGGCGCCTTCGGCATCCTCGGCATCGAGGAAATGGCCCGCTCGCGGCCCGATGGCTACACGCTTTTCGTCGGCAACGTCTCGACCAATGCCATCACGCCGGTCCTGTTCCAGAAGAAGTTCTCGATCAACTTCGAGAAGGACGTGGTGTCGGTGACGCGGCTTGCGATCTATCCCTCTTTCGTGCTCACGACCACGACGGGTCTCGACGTGAAAAACGTCGCCGAGCTGATCGCGGCCGCGAAGAAGAATCCCGGCAAGCTCCGTTACAGCAGCGCCGGCGTCGGCAGCTTCCCGCACTACGACATGGAAATCTTCACGCGGCGCGCGGGTGTGGAGATGATCCATATTCCGAACAAGATCGGCGCCGCCGGCATGATTAACGATCTGGTCGTGGGCGATGCCCAGGTCGCGGTGCTCAACGCTGCG
>CAMDEB010000015.1 GCA_945893085.1 Rhodoplanes serenus
CGAACGGATTGTCGATCGTCTTCCAGTCCGGCCGGTGCGCCAGCACGTCGGAGCCGAGCAGCCCGCGCAGCGGCATGAACGGCACGCCCTTCTCCGCCGCCTGGAAGCCGGCGTGGAGCGCCGGACAGGTCGCGTCCTTCATGCGAATCGTGCCGGCCAGGACAGCCGCGGTGAAGCGCGGCGCCGGACCGAACTCGCCGAGGCTCACAGCGGAGGTTTCCAGCGCTTCGACGCAGCCGGCGCCGATCAGCAGATCGACCTGCAGGCTCGACGTCGGCAGCGCGACCAGCGACAGCCGCCGCACGCCGCGGCGGATCAATGCCCGTGTCGCCGCCATCGCCACGCCGGTGCTCTCGCGCGGAACCGCCAGCACGCAGCCGTCGGCGATGACCGAGAGCGCTTCGTCGAGGGTGCGAGCGATCGGCGACATGGCATGATCCTATGGGTGGGACGCGCTCGCGCCAAGTGGGCAATCCCACTCTCAATCGGTGGCTTGAAACGGGGCAGGAATTGGACAAGAAGAACCCGGTGCAGAAATCTCCAGACACGCTGAAAGCCAAGCTCGACGCTGGACGGTTCGTCATCACGGCGGAAATCACGCCGCCGGTGTCGTGCGACCCCGCCGACCTGATGGCTCGGGCGCTGCCCCTGAAGGGGCTGGCCGACGCCGTCAATGTCACGGACGGGGCCGGTGCGCGAGCCCATCTCGGCGCGCTGACCGCGGCCACGATTCTGCTTCAGAATGGCATCGAGCCGGTGCTGCAGATGACGTGCCGCGACAAGAACCGCATCGCGCTGCAGGGTGACCTGATGGCGGCCGCCGCGACTGGCATCCGCAATCTCCTGATGCTGCGCGGTGACGATCCCAAGGCCGGCGATCAGCCGGAAGCAAAGCCGGTGTTCGATCTCGACACTGTGGCGCTGACGCAGATGGCCCGTATGCTGCGCGATACCGGCGAGCTGCCGCACGGGCGAAAGGTGGCGGGCCGGCTGGATTATTTCCTGGGTGCCGCGGACATGCCGATCGATCCTCAAGCGGGCTGGGAGCCGAAGAGTCTCAAAGCCAAGATCGCGGCCGGCGCCGAGTTCGCGCAGACGCAGTTCTGCATGGATACGGCGGTGCTGCGCCGCTACATGGCGCGGCTTGCGGAGCAGGGCGTGACGCTGCCGATGCTGATCGGCATCTCGCCGCTGCGCTCGGCGAAGTCGGCGCGCTGGATGCGCGACAAGCTGTTCGGCACCATCATCCCCGACGCGACGATCGAGCGTCTGGAGGCGGCCTCCGATCCGGCGGCGGAGGGGCGGAGGTTGTGCATCGAGCTGATGCAGGAGATGGCCGACATCCCAGGCGTCGCGGGAGTACATTTGATGGCGCCCGGCAACGAGGCGGCGATTGCGGATGTGATCAGGGAGGCGGCGTCGCTGCGACGGCGTCTACCTCTCCCCGCAAGCAGGGAGAGGTAGAAGCAAGTCCCTACGACAGCGCCTGTTTCACCCGATCCGGTGAGAACGGCACGCGGCGGATGCGAACGCCGGTGGCGTCGAAGATCGCGTTGCCGATCGCCGCCGCGACCGGGCGCATCGATGCCTCGCCGGCCCCCGTCGGGGCGAGTTCGGGCCGGTTGATTGCCACCACGTCGATCGTCTCCGGCGCTTCGGTGATGTCGAGGATCGGATAGGTCAACCAGTCGATGCTGGTCACGTTCTTGCGGTCGAACTGGACCTCCTCCCACATTGTGCGGCTGGTGCCTTGCACGATGTTGCCCTCGATCGTCAGCTTCAGGCCGCCGGGATTGATGATCTGTCCGCAATCGTGGGCGACCGTGAACTTGCGCGCCCAGATCTTGCCGCTGCGGCGGTCGACGTCGACCTCCGCGACGATCGCAACCCGCGTTCCGTTCCGTTGCGCATAGGCGATGCCCCGACCGGTGACGCTGTCGCCGGTCTGGTCGCGCCGGGGCGATGGCCGGCTGACCCAGCCCGATTTTTCGGCGGCGGCTTTCACCACCGCGATGTCGCGCGGGTCCTTCAGATGCCGCAGGCGCAGCTCGACCGGATCGATCCTGAGCGCCGCCGCCAGCTCGTCCATGAATGACTCGCTCGCGAAATGAATCTGCGGCCCGACCGGATCGCGGAGGTGCGCTGTGCGCAGCGGCGAGGCGCGGTCGAGCAGCGGCGGAATCGTCTCCCACAGCGTGCGCTTGTTGGCGAACTCGTAGGTCTCGCTCGGCACGTTGAAGGCGTCTCCCGACTTCAACGGCACGCCCATGAGCTGCCCCGCGAGGGAATCATGCGGCTTGCTTTCGTTGGAGAAGACATCGAGGCGGGAGAATGCCTTGCTCGCAAACTCGTAGGCCACCACGTTGCCCGCGGCATCGATCGCCGCGCGGGCGCGGTGGATGGAGGCGGGCCCCTTCGGGTCCCATCCGGTGCCCTCGTCGCGCATGTATTGCACGCGGACCGGGCGTCCAACCGCTTTGGCCAGCACGGCGGCATCCATCGCCGCATCGCCGGCGTCACTGCGGCCGTAGGCGCCGGGGCCGGACACCCAGATGCCACGCACCTTCTCCGGCGGCATGCCAAGCATCGCGGCGACGCCGTCGCGGGCGTAGTGGGTCTTTTGCGAGCCGCTCCACAGCGTCGCCTGGCCATCCTTGACCTCGACCAGGGCGCAGCCCGGTCCCATGCTGGCATGGGACTGGAACGGCCATTCGTATTCGGCCTCGACCACCCGCGTCGCGGTCCTGAATGCTTCGTCGAGGTTGCCGTTCTCCTTTTCCACCTTGCGCATGCGCACCGGCGCCTTGCGGATGTGGTCGTAGAGCGCGGAAGCATTTTCCGGAAACGGCGGTGCGGCGTTCGACCACTCGATCTTGAGCTTGTGTGCGGCCTTGATCGCATCCCATTCCTTGTCGGCGACGACCCCCAGGAAAGCCTTCTCCCAAACGACCTTGGCCCCGGGAATGTCAGCGATCGAGCTTTCGTCGACCTTGACCGGCACGGCGCCGGCCACCGGCGGACGGATCGTCCGTCCATGCACCATGTTCGGCACGGAGATATCCGTGACGAAGTCCTGCCGACAGAACACCTTGAGCGCGATGTCCTCGCGGTTGATCGACTGGCCGACGATCTTGTACTCGCTCGGCGGTTTTGGCTTTGCCTTGCCGGGCGCGTAGAGCTGGTTGCCGATCTGCTTGTTCCACTCGAGCGGGACGTTGAAATAGCGGCCGCCGATCAGATCGGCGTAGGACGCCTTTTTCGCCGGATCGCTTTTTGAGTGCACGACGCCGTCGGTGACGGTGAGCTGATCGGCCGACACGCCGATCTTTTCGGCGGCCATCTCGACCAGCACGCGGCGGGCTTCCGCCGCCGCCACGCGCAGCTGCCGGCCGCCGGTCTGAATGCCGGTCGAGCCGGAGGCGCCGCCCTGGTTCACGCTTGAGGCTGTGTCGCACATGATCACCGTCACGCGGCCGAACGGCACGTCCAGCTCCTCCGCGACCATCTGACCGACCGCGACGTGCAGGCCCTGACCCATGTCCATCTTGCCGAAGAAGGCGGAAACCGAGCCGTCTGCATTGATGGCGATGTAGGAGGAAAGCTCACCCGGCACGAGCGGCGGCTTGGCACCCTGCGCGAGCGCCGCATTGATTCCCAGCAACGTATCGAGACCGATCGGGCTGCCGATCGAGACAACGAACGCCCCGCCGGTCTTGAGGATCGAGCGGCGCGAAAACGCGGCGGATTTTTCAATTTTGGTCATGGCGCTCTCCCTCAACCCATCATCGCGGCGGCGCGCTTGACCGCGCGCAGGATAGCCATGTGCGTGCCGCAGCGGCACTTCAGCCCGGCCAGCGCGTTTTTGATCTCCGCTTCGGTCGGCTTCTTCTTGTCGCGCAGGAAGGCAGCCGCCGTCATGATCCAGCCGTTGGTGCAATAACCGCATTGTGAAACCTGTTCTTCGACCCACGCGGTCTGCAGCGGATGCGGGCTCGAAGGCGAGCCCAGGCCGGCGAGCGTTACCACCTTGGCATCGCGCACGGTGGAAATCGGCGTGGTGCAGGAGCGAATCGGACGACCATCGAGATGCACCGTGCATGCGCCGCATTGGTCGACCCCGCAGCCGAAATGCGGGTTGTTCAGGCCGAGGTCGCCGCGCAGCGCATAGAGCAGCGGCATGTCGGGATCGGCATCGACTGAATGAACCTTGCCATTGACGTTGAGCGAATATTTCTGGGCCATGGCTGTGGCCTCCCTTGCTCGCGTTCTCGATGCCGCTCCGGTGTCTAGACTAATCCAAGGATGATGGAGGGGAAACGACTTTCGCTTCGATTTTGATTTCTAAAGCAATTTTCGCCGTCATCACCGGGCCGGCGCGAAGCGCGTGACCCGGTGATCCCGATGAGGTGGGCACCGTGCTCTCCTAAGCGGGATGGCCGGGACAAGCCCGGCCATGACGCCGGTGTGTGGGTTGCCAGCGAAACCTACTCGCCCGTCACATACCCCAGCGCCCGGCAGGCGGCGAACAGGTCGCGGATCTGCTGTTCCGGGACGCCGCGGGTGATGAAAACGAGCCGGCTCCCTCGGTCCTGGTCCGGCCAGGCGGCCAGTTCGACCGGCGGGTGGATCAGGTGCTGCACCGCCTGAAACACCACTGGCCCCTTGCTGCCGGCGAGGTTCAATATCCCCTTGATGCGCAGCAGGTCCGGTCCGCGCAGCGACACCAGCGTATCCAGCGCGCGCTGGAACACCGGCCATTCCAGCGGCGTGTCCTCGCGCATCACGAAGCTTGAAATCCCGTCGCTGTGCGAGGCCTCGGCGACGAAGCCGGTGTGCCGCTGCGCCGTGGCATCCTGCCCGGAGTCGATCAGGTGCTTGGGATCGATGTCACCTTCGACCGCGACGTCGATGTTCGCCCGCGGATTGAGCTCCTTCAGCTTGGCCATTAGTTTTTTGGTGGCCTTGCTGTCGGCGATGTCGGTCTTCGACACCACCAGGCGGTCGGCAAGGATCGCCTGCTTGCGCGCCTCCGTGGCCTTGTCGAGATTGCGCAGCCCGTTCACGGCGTCGACCAGCGTCAGCACCACCTCGATTGCGAACTCGCCACCGAGCGCGCGGTCGGTGGAGAAGGTCTGCAGGATCGGGCTGATGTCGGCCAGCCCGCTGGTCTCGATCAGCACCCGGCCGAAATGCGGAATCTTGCCGCGGTCGCGATCGGCGACCAGCTTGCGCAACGCGATCTGCAGATCGGAGCGGGTGTTGCAGCAGACGCAGCCGTTGCCGAGCAGCGTGATCTCGTCGGTGCTCGAGCGCAGCAGCGCGTCGTCAATCCCGACCGAGCCGAACTCGTTGACGATCAGTGCGGTGCCGCGGCCTTCTGGCGTCTCAAGGAAATGCCGGACCAGCGTAGTCTTGCCGGCGCCGAGGAAGCCGGTGACGATCGTGACCGGCAGTCGCGAGCCGCGTTCGCGCTTTTGCCGTCGGCCGAAGCGACTGGCTCCGGCCGACGGGAACAGGCTGCTGATAGTGTCGCTCAGAAATCCATCTCCAGGCAGTACAGCCCGCCGATGTGGCGGTCGACGCAGTAGACCACCTCGCGCTCGTCGACGAACACGTCGTTGATCTGGGTCGTGCCGGTCGGTGCGCCCGGCGCCGGCGGCGGCACGAAGGTCGCGATCGCCTGCGGCTGGTAGGGATTGGCGATGTCGTAGGCGCGCAGGCCGCCGTTGAAGAAGGTGCCGAGCACGACCTGATCGCTTTGCCAGCAGGTCGGCAGCGGCACGTTCTCGTGGATGTTGTGGGCGCCGAAGCGGCCGCGTGCCGAATAGGCCTTGTGGTCGGGCAGTGGGCAGGTCGAGATCGGAACCAGGTTGGTCTCGTCGCGCGCGTCGAGCACCCACACAAGCTTCGGCCAGTCCTTGGCGTTGTTCTCGGTCGACTCGTCGGTCACCAGCATCAGCCCGCGGTCGAACAGCGGCACCACGGTGTGCATGAAGCCGGTGTAGGGCGGCGAGTTGGTCCACGACGAGATGCGCTTCGGGTTCGACTTGTCGGAGATGTCCATGACGTGCATCCCGCCGTCGATATAGGCGAGGTAGCAGCGGTCCGGGCGCTGCGGATAGACGTTGCAATTGTGCGCGCGGTAGCCCTTATCGAGCGGATGGCGCGGCGGCGGCATCACGTTGTCGCCCTGCTTGGTGCCGGGCATGTGCCAGCGGCCGACCTCGGTGGGCTTCGACGGATTGCGCACGTCGATGATGCGGTAGAACTGGTCGTCCAGCGGGTTGGTGCCCTTCCAGTCCGGCGAGCCGGACGCCATGTGCACGTACTCGCCGTCGGCGAACCAGAGCTGGTGCACGCCGCGCGAGTCCTCGCCCGAGCAGTCGAAGAACGAGATCGAGCGCGGCTTCTCCGGCACCGAGATGTCGAACAGCTCCATGCCGGCGGGCTTCAGGTTCTTCTTCTGGGTCTGGTAGGCGACCGCCATGATGTTTCCGCAGGTCTCCAGCGAGTTGGACCGCATGTGGCTCTGCGGCAGATCGGTCTGGATCACGACCTTCGGCTTGCGCGGATCGGAGACGTCGACGGCGGTGAAGTTCTTCGGCGCGCTCTCATGCGCGAGCCAGATGATGCGGCGGCCGTCCGGCGCGACCTGCACCGACATGCCTTCGCCCATGCCGCCGAAGCCGCCCAGCAGGTTGTGCGAGAGCTGCTTGAAATTCCAGCTGACGACGCCGTCGGCGCCGGCGCGGCCACCGTTGCGGCTGACGGCGGGCTTGTTCACGGCTGACTTTCTCATCGCGGATTTCTTGGCAACTTTTTTGGCGGTCTTCTTGGCAGCCTTCTTCTTCGCCGGCGCGGCCTTCTTCTTAGCGGCCTTTTTCTTCGAACCGGTCAGCGCACTCGTGACCTTACGCAATAACGTCTTCGCCTTCATAACCTGCTCCATTGCATGAAAGAGATTGTCCCGCCGTGTGAACGGCCATGTCTTGGACGACTGAGCCTTGGACGATTGAGCCTTGGACGACTGAGCCTTGAATGACCATGCCGCGCACCGGCATCTTTAGCGCGTTTCGCTAGGATAGGGGAGGCCCCAACGAAGGGCCGGCGCGAACGCCGGCCCTTCGTGTTTTGAACCTCGACCGCGGCGGTCAGACGCCAGCGGGATCAAGTCCAGCGACGCCGGCGCTTAGTCGACGGATGGTGGATAATCAGGCGCCCGCCTTGGTCCAGAAATCCGGTCGCAACGCCTTCTTCCAGTCCGGGATGGCGGAAATCTTTTTCTCCCGCAGCAGCACCTCGGCCTCCTTCTGTATGTAGGCCTCGAGGCCGGGCGGCCAGCCCGGGGCGACGTCCACGGTGCCGAGCGCTTTGTTGAATACGTCCCTGGACATGTTGTAGCCCTTGGATGTGAAGAAGCCGTAGATGGTTTCCGATACCTTGTCCGGGTTGTTCTTGAAATCGGCTGCGACGTCGCGCCAAGCTTGAAGATAAGAGACGATCGCGGCCGGATTCTTTTCCACGAAGTCCGGCGTCGCGGCCATGAACACGGGGATCGAATCCACGCTGGAATAGTCCATGATCGTGGTTGCGATCCCCTCCGCCTCGGCGATGGTATTGTACGGCTCGGTGTTGACCATGGCGTCCACGGTCTTGCCCGACATGGCGGCGATCATGTCGTTCACGTTCATACGGACTTCTTGGTAAGAGCCCTTGGGCAGCCCGTGCTTCGGGCCGAGCTGGTCCACGAAGATGTTGGCGAGCGAGGAGCCGGTCTGGTTGGCGATCTTCTTGCCTTTGAGGTCTTCGATCCGTTTGATGCCGAGGTCCTTGCGTGACATCACCCGCGCAGTGCGGCCGACGGTCTCGACCACGACCAGCCCGACCAAGCCGCCCTTGTCGTGGCCGATGATAAACGACTGGCCGGCGTAGGTGCCGAGATCGACTTGGCGGGCCACCATCTGCTGCATGGTGAGATTGCCGGACGGCACCGCGAATTCCTCGAACTTCAGCCCACGCTTCTCAAGCGCGCCTGAGCGCATAAGGTAATAGGTCGGCATGCCCCACATGTTGGTCTGGTAGCCCTGGCGGATGGTGACCGCCTGAGCGGCCGCATCTCGGTTCGATCCGAGGCCCAACACCAGCACGGTTGCGCCGGTCGCTCCGAGGACCTGCCGGCGATTCATTCCATCGTTTTGCATTGTCATCGTTCGTTTCCTCTGTTGTGGGCTTGTTCGACGCCCTTGCCGTGTCGTTAAGCGTGCGCGGCCTCTTTCGCGGCGATTTGGCCGAGGTGATGCAAAAGCTGTTTCTGATAATCGAGAAACTCGACGCTGAGCGGATCGCGCGGCCGCGGCAGGTCGATCGGCACTTCGATCTTCACGGTGCCGGGATGGGGGGTCATGACCACCACCCGGTCCGCCAGATACACCGCCTCCGCGACATTGTGCGTCACGTAGATCACCGTTTTGCGGGTCTCCCGCCACACCTCGGCGAGCAGCCGCTGCATGTCGTCGCGCGTGAGCGCATCGAGCGCCGCGAACGGCTCGTCCATCAGCAGCACGGCCGGATTGTACGCGAGCGCGCGGGCGATGGCGACCCGCTGCTGCATCCCGCCCGACAGGTGGTGCGGGTAGGATTGGGTAAACTTTTCCAGTTTGACCAGTTGAAGCTGCTTGCGCGCGATCTGCTCGCGCTCCTCCTTGCCCATCCCTTTCATCTCCAGGCCGAACGCCACGTTTCCGAGCGCCGTGCGCCACGGGAAAAGCTGGGCGAAATCCTGAAACACCACGCCGCGGTCCATGCCGTGGCCGGTGACCGCCTTGCCGCCGATGCGGATTTCGCCGCCGGTGGGGCTGAGGAAGCCGGCGATGATGTTGAGCAGCGTCGACTTGCCGCAGCCGGAGGGGCCGACGATGCAGAGGAATTCCGACTGCTCGATATTGAAGCTGGCGCTCTGCACGCCGGCGACCTGGCCGGCGGGCGTGTCATAGACCAGCGAGACTTCGCGGACCTCGATATGCGGCATCGCTCCTCCCCTAGCCGAGAAGTCATAGACGCTCTATCGTCACCGATCCAGAAGCATGCGCTGCGACAGTCACACCCATATCGTCGGCCCGGCCGACCGCTTCCCGCAGGTGCCCGGGCGTACCTATCTCGCGGATCTGGCGGCGCTTGAGACGCTTCGGGCGTGCAGTGCAGCACGCGGCATTGGCCGTTTCGTGATCGTGCAGCCGAGCTTCTACGGCACCGACAACAGCGCGACGCTGGGAGCGCTCGACGCGTTGGAATCCGCAGCGCGCGGCGTCGCGGTGATCGATCCGGAGACGGTCTCGGCCGAAACGCTCGCCGATTTTAATCGCCGGGGCGTGCGCGGCCTGCGGATCAATCTCTACAGCCCGGTCGGCACCGAGCCGAGGCCGCTCGATGCCGGCTTCGCCGCCATGGCGAAGGTCGCCCACTCCCACGATTGGCACGTCGAACTGATCGCGCCGTTACCGGTGTTGTTGGGCAGCGCCGAGGCGATCACCCGCGCATCGGTGCCGGTGGTCATCGACCACTACGGCCTCTACGGCGGTTCGCGTCCGGACAGCGCCGAGGGGCGACGGCTAATGGCGCTGCTCGGTCTTCCGCATGTTTGGATCAAGCTGACGGCGCCGTATCGCGTCTCCCGCGATCCGCTATGCACGCAACCGGACCGGGAATGGCTCAGCGCCATCCTCGCGGTCGCGGCGGAGCGTTGCGTGTGGGGCAGCGACTGGCCGTTTACCCCGGCGCACGACCAGCACAAGGGGGCGGCGCTCGTCGCGCCCTATCGCGAACTCGCCTACGAGACGGTACTCGACGATTTTCTCGGTGCGCTGCCATCCGCCGAGTTGGCGGAGCGGATCATGACCGACAATCCGGCCCGGCTTTACGGGTTCTAGCCCCCTGGACATGGGCATTGGCCTCCCTGACACTCGCCTTTGGGAGGAAACAAAATGCGTTCCACCGTTCGCGCTTTTGTCGCCGCTCTGCTGGCGCTTGCCGCGGCGGCGCCCGTTTCCGCCCAGACCTATCCGAGCCAGACCATCAGGGTGGTTGTCGCCTATGCCCCCGGCGGCACCGGCGACATCGTCGCCCGGCTGATCGCGGTTCCGCTCGCGGCCGCGCTCGGCCAGAACGTCGTGGTCGAGAACCGCGCCGGCGCCACCGGCGCGATCGGCACGCAGGCCGTGGTTTCGGCGCAGCCGGACGGCCACACGCTGCTGCTCGGTCAGACCGGCGAGATTTCGATCAACCAGCACTGGATCAAGGGACTGACCTACGACACGCATAAGGATTTGCAGCCGATTGCGCTCGCCTCCGTGGTGCCGCTCGCGCTCGTGGTCGGCGCCAAGGCGCCGTCGTCCACGATGGCCGAGATGGCGGCGGCGCTTCGATCAGGAAAGCCTCTCACCTTCGCCTCCGCCGGCACCGGCACGCCGGGGCATTTCGCCGGCGAGTTCCTTAAGCTCAAGACCAAGGGCAACCTGACGCACGTGCCGTACAAGGGTGCAGGTCCCGCCTTGAACGATCTGCTCGGCGGCCACGTCGACATGTACTTCCCCGGCTTCCCCGCGGTGACGCCGCATCTGAAATCTGGAACCATGAAGATCCTGGCGGTGTCGTCGGCGCGGCGCTCTGGTGCGGCGCCGAACATTCCGACGGTCGCGGAGGCGATCAGCGATCCGAATTTCGATCTCACGCTGTGGCAGGGCTTCTTCGCGCCGCGCGACACGCCGAAAGCGATCGTCGAGCGGCTCAACGCCGAGATCAACAAGATCCTGGTGTCGTCCGACATGCAGGCCAAGCTGCGCGACGCCGGCGCCGATGTGCGCACCACCTCGACCGAACAGTTCGCCGCCTTCGTCAAGGCGGAGAGCGACAAATATCTCCAGATCATCAAGGAATCTGGCGTGAAGCCGGAGTGACAGCCATGCACCGACGTCTCGCGCTTTGTTTCCTCGCCGGCGCCGCCGCCCTGGCGTTGCCGGCTCTTGCGAACGCCCAAGCGTTCCCGACCAAGGCGGTGAAGTTCATCGTGCCGTTCCCCGCCGGCGGCATCAACGACGTGCTGGCGCGCATTGCCGCCGACAAGCTGCAGGCGAAGTGGGGCCAGCCGATCATCATCGAGCAGAAAACCGGCGCCGGCGGCAACATCGGCGCCGATCTCGCGGCCCAGGCCGAGCCCGACGGCCATACGCTGCTGGTCGCGCCGCCCGGCCCGCTCGCGATCAACCAGAACCTCTACAAGCAGCTTTCCTACAAGCCTGAGGACTTCGTCCCGGTCACGGTGCTCGGCGGCGTGCCGAACGTGGTCATCGTGCGCAAGGAATTGCCGGTGAACTCGGTCAAGGAGCTGATCGAGCACGTCAAGAAGAACCCGGGCAAGGTGGTGTTTGGTAGCCAAGGCAACGGCGCGACGCCGCATCTCACCGCCAACATGTTCATGGACATGACCGGCACGCAGATGGTGCACGTGCCCTACCGCGGCGAGACGCTGGTGCTGCAGGACATGCTCGGCGGCCACGTCGACCTGTTCTTCGGCAATGTCTCGGCGGTGCTGGCGCTGTGGCGCGACGGCAAGCTCAAGGTGCTCGCGGTTGCCGACAAAAAACGCAATGCGCAGATGCCGGACGTGCCGACCACGGCGGAGGCCGGCCTTCCGGATCTCGTGGCCACCGGCTGGTTCGCCGTGGCTGGTCCGCCGAAAATGTCCGCGACGTTGCGCGATCGGATCGCCCGTGACTTCATCGAGGTCCTGAAGATGCCGGACGTGCAGGCCAAGTACCGCGCGCTCTCGGTCGAGCCGGGCGGCGGCACGCCGGCGGAGACCGCGGCCTTTATCAAGGAAGAGACCCAGCGCTGGGGCGACATCATCAAGAAGACCGGCGTGAAGGTCGACTAGCCTTGCGCAGCAGCACCAGCCGCATTCTCACCACGCACACCGGCAGCCTGCCGCGGCCGTGGCGGGTGGTGGAGTTGCTGCTGGACGAGATGCAGCAGCCCGGCGCCAGCGGACCGGCGCTTGAGGTTGCGGTCCGCGCCGCGGTCGCCGACGTGGTGCAAAAGCAGATCGACGCCGGCATCGACGTGATCAACGACGGCGAGCAGGGCCGCGCCGACTACACCGTCCACGTCAAGGATCGCCTCACCGGCTTCGACGGCCCGAACGCGCCGCCGCGCGGCACCGGCGAGCCGGAATTTCCCGAGCTCGCCGCGCTGCTGAGCCAGTTCGCCTCGCCGCTGCAATACCGGCCGGCCTGCTCGGGACCGGTCGCCTGGAAGGACTGGCCGGCGGTCGAGGCCGATATCGCGCGCGCCAAGACGGCGATGAGCAAAGCCAAAGCGGAAGAGTTCTTCTTCACCTCGCCGTCGCCGGGGCAGATCGCGCGCTATCTGACCAACCAGCACTACAAGACCGACGAGGAATATCTCTACGCGCTGGCCGATGCGATGGCGCGGGAGTATCGCGCCATTGTCAACGCCGGCTTCGTGCTGCAGCTCGACTGTCCCGATCTGGCGATGTCGCGGGTGCTCTATCTCGACAGAAGCATCGCCGACTACCGCAAGATCATCGCGCTCAATGTCGAGGCGCTCAATCACGCGGTGAAGGACGTCCCGGTTGACCGCATGCGCATGCACGTCTGCTGGGGCTCGACGCTCGGCCCGCACCACACCGACGTTCCGCTCAAGGACATCGTCGACATCATTCTGAAAGCCAAGCCGCAGGCGGTATCGTTCCCCGGCGCCAATCCGCGGCACGGCCACGAATGGAAGGTCTGGCAGGCGGTCAAGCTGCCCGACGGCAAGATCATCGTTCCGGGCGTGATCGATTCGACCTCGAACTTCGTCGAGCATCCCGAGCTGGTGGCCGACCGGATCGTGCAGTACGCGCGCATCGTCGGACGCGATAACATGATCGCCGGGGTCGATTGCGGCTTCGGCACCTTTGCCGGCCGCGTCCAGGTCGACAGCAAGATCGTCTGGATGAAGCTCGCCTCGCTGGCGGAAGGCGCCGGGCTCGCCTCGAAGCAATTGTGGTGAGCGAATTAAGGAGAATGCCATGCTGACATTGCCGAAGCACGGTCGCTACGACTATTCGCCGATCACGGAACGCAAGGATTACTCCTGGCCGGACGGCAAGCGGCTGGCGTTCTGCCTGACCACCAACATCGAGGTCTATGCCTATCGCAAGGGCGGCGGCTGGGACCCCTCGAAGAAGGGCGAGCCGCAGCAGCAGCGCAATTACTCGTGGCGCGACTACGGCAACCGGGTCGGCATCTGGCGCTTCTTCGACATGTTCGAGCAGTTCAAGCTGCCGGCGGCGCACAATGTCAATTCGCTGCTCTACGAATATCATCCGCAGATCTGCGACCGCATCCGCCAGCGCGGCGACGAGGTGGTCGGCCACGGCCGCACCAATTCGGAACGTCAGGACGGTCTGTGGGAGGCCGACGAGCAGCGCCTGATCGACGAGGTCACGAAGCAGACTGCGCAATGGGCCGGGCGCCGGCCGAAGGGCTGGATGGGCGCCGCGGCGGCGGAGAGCGTCATCACGCCCGATCTGCTGAAGGAGGCGGGCTACACCTACATCATGGACTGGCCGGCGGACGACCAGCCGTTCTGGATGAAGACCCGTTCGGGTCCGATCCTGTCGGTGCCGTATCCGGTCGAGCTCAACGACTCCGCCGTCATCATCCACAAGGATCAGACCGCCGACAATTTCTGCGACATGGTGGTTTCAGCCTTCGACGAGATGGTCGAGCAATGCACCGCGCAGCCGCTGGTGTTGACGGTGTCGTTGCATGCCTTCGTGATGGGCGCGCCGTTCCGGATCGGCAAGCTGCGCAAGGCGCTCAAGCATTGCGTCGAGCATCCCAAGCGCGATCGCGTGTGGTGGACCAGGCCGGGCGAGATCGCCGACTACTGCTACTCGCTGCCGCCGGGGATCATCCCCGGCGAGGGGCCGAAGCAGACGGCGAAAAGCTAACGCATCACCGAGCCGCCATCGACCGAGATGGTCTGGCCGGTGACGAAGTCGCTGTCGTCGGAGGCGAGGTAGAGCACGGTCCCGACCAGATCGGCCGGCGTCTGCGGGCGCTGGAAGGCGCGGCTCTTCACTGTCGCCTCCGAATTCGGTCCGGTGTAGTCCGGGCTCTCGGCGATGGCCTCGCTCATGGTCAGGCCGGGTGCGATCGCATTGACGCAGATGTTGTGCGGCCCGAGCTCGCGCGCCAGGCAGCGCGTCATGGCCACCACCGCGCCCTTGGAGCTGACGTAGTGCATCAGCCCGGTCTGGCCCTTGAACACCGTTCCGGACGCGATGTTGACGATCTTGCCCTTCTTCTTCGCGATCATGATCGGCGCCACGGCCTTGGCGCATTCGAACGGCCCGCGCGCGTTGACCGCCATCACCGCGTCCCATTCGTCGCTGTCGATCTCCAGGAACGGCTTGCGGCGCAGGTTGGCGAACAGCCCGGCGTTGTTGACCAGCACGTCGATGGTGCCAAACGCGCGCAGCGTGTCGGCCACCATGGTCTTGACCGAGGCCTGCGACGTGACGTCGGTCTTGCAGTAGATCGCCTGGCCCTGCGCCTTCTCGATCCGGCCGACCACCGCGCCGCCGTCGAGCACGTCGGCGACCACGACCTTGGCGCCGGCCGCGGCCATGGCTTCGCAGAAGCTCGCGCCGATCCCTCTGGCGCCGCCGGTCACCACGGCGACCTTCTGTCTCAATCGCTCCAAGGCATCCTCCGATTAGGCGGCGCTCACATAGACGTCGTTGCCGTCGATGCGCACCGGATAGGTCCGCAGGTCGCGCTCTGCGGGTGCTGCGAGACAGCGCCCGGTCGCAATATCGAAACGCGCCGCATGCAGCGGGCATTCGATGGCGCCGTCCTCGACAAATCCCTGCGACAGCAGCGCGAACTCGTGGGTGCAGACATCGTCGATGGCATGGACTTGGCCATCGAGCCGGTAGAGCGCGATCGCCGTGTCGCCGAGCTTGACCGGCAAGGCTTCGCCCTCTTTCACGGCATCGAGCGCGGCCACCCGATGCCAGGTTCCGGAATCCGCCATCTCTATTCGGCGGCCGTCATCTGCATCGCGGCGCGTTCTTCGCCACGCAGGCGGTCGATGATGCGCCGGGCTTGGATCACGCCGGTGTCGGCGTTGATGTCGATCTGCGGCGCGTTGGGATTGAGGTCGAGGTTGCGCTGCTGCGCGGAAAACACCGCGACGTCTTCGAAGAACGCGGTCTGGATCTGCTCGAAGATATTGTTTGTCAGTTCGGTGTTCTTGACGTCGAAGTCGTGCGCCTGGCCCCAGAAATAATGCGACGTGGTCTCGGTTTCCGGCGTGATGGCGTTGAGGTTGCGCATGGTGACGCCGCCCACGCGCTTGCCTTCGGGCGCGCCGGTGCCGGTCGCCGTGGCGCCGACGTCGAGCCGCAGGAACGCCGGCGGCACATAGTCGATGATCTGCCAGCGATCGACGTGGCCGGCGAACTTGCCGACCTTCTGGAACGTCGGCGGCGGGTCCTGGTCGATGATCCAGCGCGTCACCACCACGTTGTTCGGCGCGCGCGTCACCTTGACCACCGCGTGCTCGGCGCGTGCGGCGTTGCCGATCGTGGTCTCGTGCACGAAAGCGAGATGCGTCAGGTCGAGCAGGTTGTCGACCACGAGCTGCCAGTTGGATTTGACGTGCAGGTAGGACGCCTTGGCACCCCAGTTCGGGTCATCGAACCAGTGGAAGTCGGTGATCTTGTCGGGATCGGCCAGCGCCGGATCGCCCATCCAGATCCAGATCCAGTGGTAGCGCTCGACCACGGGATAGGTCTTGACCTTGGCGTTCGGCGGAATTTGGTCTTGGCCCGGGATGCGGACGCAATGGCCGGTCTTGTCAAACTGCAAGCCGTGGTAGTGGCACTGCAGGCGGTCGCCGACCAGCTTGCCCATCGACAGCGGCAGATGGCGGTGCGCGCAGCGGTCCTCGAATGCGACCGGCGTGCCGTCTTCAGTGCGGAAGAACACCACTGGCTCGCCGAGAATGGTGCGGGGGAACGGCTTGCGACCGACGTCAGTGTCGGTGGCGGCGACGTACCAGTAGTTTCTGAGGAACATGGCGCGTTCTCCTTGGTCTCCGCCAATTCTAATCCGCCGCGGCGAAAATCGAAAGCATCCCTCCGCCGTCATTCCGGGACGCGAGCGAAGCTCGCGGGCCCGGAATCCAGAAACACATTCCGAGTCTATGTCTGGATTCCGAGTTGACGCGCTGCGCGCGTGCCCCGGAATGACCGAGCGCTATAGCATATCCTTGATCGCGCGGATCAGCGTCTTGTCGATGCTGATCATGTCGCCTTCTTCCGGCAGCAGCAGCGCCTTGCGCTGCTCCGGCGAGATCGCCTGGCCTTGCAGGATCACGCGGCCGTCGGACGTCAGATAGATCGACGAGGCATCCTCGCCGCCGCTGTCGTCCTTCCACACCAGCTCGACGCGAAACTTCATTTTAAGTCTTCGCCAGCCGCACCATGCCCCAGCGCTGCACGGTGACGCGCTCCAGCGTGCCGAACACCAATCGCTCGAAGATAAAGCCGATGGCGCCGATGACGACGAGCGCGGCGATCATCAGATCGGCGTTCAGGAATTCTTTGGCGTCGAAGATCACCCAGCCCAAGCCCCAGTCGGAGGCCGCCAGGAACTCGGCGCCGATCACCGCGATCCAGGCGCGCAGGAACGCCTGCCGGATTCCGGTGATGATGAACGGCGCCGCGCCCGGCACGATCACCTTCCAGAACAGCGCGCGTTCGTCGGCGCCCATCGCGCCGGCGGCGCGCAGCCACAGCGGATTGACCGCGCGCACGCCCGACCAGGCGTTGAGCAGCATGGGGAACAGCGCCGCATAGAACACGATCAGCACCGCGACCGTGTTGCCGAGCCCGAACCAGAGAATGAAGATCGGCACCCAGGCCAGCGATGGGATCGGCATCAGCGCGCTGGCGAGTGGCAGCACGAAGTTCTCCACCGGCTTGAAGCGCCCCATCAGGATGCCGAGCGGAAGGCCGACGACGACCGAGAGCGCCATGCCGATCAGCACGCGATACAGCGTGCTCGCGGCGTGCCCCAGGATGCTGCCGTCGAGCAGCACGGTCAGCAGCGTGCTGCCGATCTTGGTCAGCGTCGGCATCAGCACCGGCGGGAAGTATTCCGCGCGCGCGATGGCTTCATAGACCAACGCGAACACGATCAGCGTGATCACCGCGCGCACGGCCGAGCGTATGCGCGGCGAGAGTGGGGCCGATGGCGTGCCGGAGGTTGTGATGGCGCTCATGTCATCATCCCCCAGCGCATGACGGTGAAGCGCTCCAGCCGCTGGAACACCAGCTTCTCCAGCGCGAGGCCGAGCGCGCCGATCACCACGACGCCGGCGAGCATCACGTCGGTGTTGAGGAACTCGCGCGCGCCGAAGATCATCCAGCCGAGGCCCCACGGCACCGCGGCGAGCATCTCGACGCCGACCAGCGTGCGCCAGGCCTGTGCCAAGCCGAGGCGCAGGCCGGTGAGGATGTAGGGCAGGGCGCCGGGCACGATCACGTTGACGAACAGGCGGCGGTCGTCCGCGCCCATCGCCTGCGCCGAGCGCACCCAGATTTCCTTGACCGCCTTCACGCCGGTCCAGGTGTTGAAGATGATCGGGAACGTCGAGACGAAGGCGACCAGCAGCATCGCCGGCTGGCTGCCGAGCCCGAACCACAGCAGGAACAGCGGCGCCCAGGCGATGCCGGGGATCGGCGCCAGGATGCTGACCAGCGGCAGGAAGATGTCCTCCATGCGCCGCGAGCGGCCCATCAGGATGCCGATCGCCACGCCGATCACCGCCGCGACGGCGAAGCCGCCGAGCAGGCGGAGAATGGTGTCGAAGGCGTGATGCGGCAGGATGCCGGAGACGGTCAGCCGGACCAGGGCGGCACCGACCACCTCCAGCGACGGGAACAGCTTCGGCGGGAACAGGCCGAGCCGGGCCACGGTCTCCCAGATCAGCGCGATCACCAGGAACGGAAAGGCGGTGCGCGCGGCGACCCGCCAGCGTGATTCCTGCGTCGGGGTCGATGCTCCGATCAGAGCCTGGGTGGAATTGGCGGGCACGTCCGTCATCAGCGGTCATCCCATCGCGAGCGGTGGCGGAGAATAGTGTGGTTCGCCGCACTCTCACAAGGCGTCAGGGTGCGGCGCTGCGTCTCTTGTGAACCGCCTGATAGAGCTGGAATGCGATCAGGGCGGCACAGCACAGCAGCAGGCCGGCTGCGATCGGCCGGGTGTGGAACAGGCTGAGCGTTCCCCTGCCCACCAGCAGCGCCTGGCGGAAGTTGGTCTCCAGGATATTGCCCAGCACGAACGCCAGCACCAGCGGAGCAGGGTCGAGATCGATCTTGCGCATCAGATAGCCGGCGATGCCGAAGCCGATCATGATGATGACCTCGGGCACGCTGTTGGACAGCGTATAGGCGCCCACCACGCAGAACACGATGATCAGCGGCGCCAGGATCGAGCCAGGAACCCGCAGCAGCTGCACGAAGATCGAGATCAGCGGCACGTTGAGCACGATCAGCATCAGGTTTCCGATCAGCATGCTGGCGATGACGCCGAAGAACAGGTCGGGCCGTTTTGCGATGAGTTGCGGCCCGGGTTGGATGCCCTGCACCAGCAAGGCGCCGAGGATCACCGCCATCACTGCGTTCGCGGGAATTCCAAGCGAGAGCAGCGGGACAAACGAGGACTGCGCCGCGGCGTTGTTGGCGGACTCCGGTCCGGCCACGCCTTCGATCGCGCCCTGGCCGAAGCGTTCGGGGTTCTTCGCCAGCCGCCGCTCCAGCACGTAGGACGAGAACGACGACAGCGTCGCGCCACCGCCCGGCAGCAGGCCCAGGAAGAAGCCCAGCACGGTGCCGCGCAGGATCGGCATCCGGCTGGCGCGCCAGTCGGCGGCGTTGGGCAGGAGTTCGCGCAATGACGTCGGCTGCGCCACCGGCTTGGCATGGGCTGCGCCGCCCTCGGCGATGATCAGTAGCTCGGACACGCCGAACAGGCCCATCGCGAGCAGTGCCATGTTGAGTCCGTCGAACAGGCTGAACACGCCGAACGTGAATCGCTCGGTGCCGTAGATCGGATCCTTGCCGACGGTCGAGAGCAGAAGCCCGAACGCCACCATCAGCAGCGCCTTGCCCTGAGGTCCGGAGGAGAGCTGCGTCACCAACAGCAGCCCGAGCAGCACCAGCGCGGTATATTCCGCCGGCCCGAACGCCAGCGCGAACTCCGACATCGCAGGCCCGACGAGGAACAGCGCGATCGTGACGCCGATGCCGGCCAGAAACGAGCCGAACGCGGCGATGCCCAGCGCGGCGCCGGCGCGGCCCTGGCGCGCCATGGCATAGCCGTCGAGACAGGTGACGACCGTGGAGGCTTCGCCTGGGATCCGCACCAGGATGGCGGTGATCGATCCGCCGTATTGCGCGCCGTAGAAGATTCCGGCCATCAGGATGACCGCCGAGGTCACGTCCATGGTGAAGGAGAACGGCAGCAGCAGCGAGATCGTCGCCACCGGACCGAGGCCCGGCAGCACGCCGACCACGGTGCCGACGAACGCACCGACGAAGCAGAAGGCGAGGTTCTTCACCGTCAGCGCGGTGGCGAAACCGACGGCGATTGAATCGAGGAGCTCCATGCGCCGTCCGCCCGCCTAATACAGCAGGCTCTCCCACAGATATCCGAACGGCAGGATGGCGCCGAGCCAGATCACGAACAGAATCTGGCATCCCGCCGCGGTGCCGACCGCGAGCGCAAGCGTCACCGGCCACGAATAGCGCTCGGCGAAACGCAGGATGAAGACCACGGTGACGATGGTCGAGGTGATGAAGCCGAGCGGGTTGAGCGCAAGCGCATAGAACACCAGGCCGAAGATGTAGGCGGCGACGCGGATCAGCGTCTGCGCGAGATCGCCGCGGTTTGCCGCCGCCGCAGAACGTCGCGGCATCCGCCATGCGGACACGAGCCCGGCCACGGCAAACGCCGTCATCGCCACGGCCGCGATGAATGGAAACAGCCCTTCGCCCGGCGAGTTCTGCCGCCACAGTCCGAGCTGCAGCGCGACGCCGATCGCATAGAAACCCGCGGCGGTGAACACCACGAAGCCGAGCACATGCCATCGCCGTGAGACGGTGCTGGCCGGGGCGGCTTCATCGGACATCGGAGGCTACTTCGCCACCAGGCCCGCCTTCTTCACCGCTTCGGCATTCGCCTTGGAATCCGCGTCGAACATCTTGCGGAACTCCGGTCCGGGCAGGAAGCGCGCGGTGGCGTTGAGCTTTTCGGTCGCGGCCTTGTAGCCGTCGCTGGCCACGGCGTCCTGGCAGGCCTTTTGCAATCGCGCGACCACCGCGTCCGGCGTCGCGGCCGGCACGATCAGGCCGCCGGCGCTGAATGCTTCCGACGGGAAACCCAACTCCTTCATGGTCGGCACGTTCGACAACGAGGGAATCCGCTCGTTGGTCTGCGTCGCCAGCACGTTGAGATTGCTCGCCTTGGCGACCGCGGTCGATTCCGACATCGCGTGCACGGTGCCGGCGAGCAGCGCCTGCGACATCGGCCCCGCGCCGGTGAACGGCACGTGCACGCCTTCGGCCTTGATCGCGCTCAGCGCCGAGAGGATGCCCAGATGCGGCTGCGTCCCCGGGCCGGGCGAGGCATAGATCAGGTTGTCGTTCTTCGCCTTGGAGAACGTCACGAACTCCTGCCAGGTCTTGAACGGCGCGCGCGGCGACGCCATCACGACGTAGGGGACGTAATAGCTGAGGCAGACGTATTTGAAGCTGTCCATGCTGTAGGGCAGCTTCTGCACGTGCGGCTGCGCGGTCAGCGGATTGTTGGGCGTGAGCCCGATCGTGTAGCCGTCGGGACGCGTGGCGGAGACCTCGATCACGCCCAGCGTGCCGCCGGCGCCGCCCTTGTTGATGACGACGACGGACTGGCCGAGCGCCTTGGCCAATTCGGCCTGCAACGCGCGTCCCATCAGGTCGGTGTTGCCGCCCGGCGGGAATGGGATGACCATGTTGACCTGCCGGTTCGGGTAGTCTTGCGCCACGGCGCTGGTCGCGGCAAACGCGCCGGCGGCGAGCAGAGACAGAGTCCTGATGGTGGTGCGCATGGTCGTTCCTCCCTTTGAGCGGGCCATTGCATCTGGCCATTGTCGGCTGTTGCAGAACGGTCGCCGATCCGGGTGGCAAACACAAGCCGTCCGGGATGTCGCGGGGCGACGGCGCCGTGCTACCAACGGAGGCTGTCACGCCGTTCCGGTGGGCGAGGACCGATGAACCTTCACACCCTGCTGCTCGAACGCGAAGCCGCCGGCCGGCCGGTGACGGTAGGCCTGATCGGCGCCGGCAAGTTCGGCACCATGTTCCTGTCCCAGGCGCGGCTGACCAGGGGCCTGCATGTGGTCGCGGTCGCCGATCTCAACGTCGAGCGGGCGAGGAACCAGCTTGCGACCGCCGGCTGGCCGGCGGAGCAGTTCGCCGCTTCGTCGCTCGGCGATGCGGTGAAGCGGCGCACCACCCACGTCATAGCCGATGCGCAGGCGCTGATCGCGCATCCCGGCATCGAGGTGATCGTGGAGGCGACCGGAATCCCCGAGGCCGGCATCGTCCATGTGCTCAAGGCGATCGCGCACGGCAAGCACATCGTCATGGTCAACGTCGAGGCCGATGCGCTCGCCGGTCCGTTGCTGGCGCGCAAGGCGAAGAGCGCGGGCGTGGTCTACAGCCTGGCCTGGGGCGATCAGCCGGCGCTGATCTGCGAGCATGTCGACTGGGCGCGCGCCTGCGGCTTCAAGGTGATCGCAGCGGGCAAGGGCACGCGCTACGAGCCGCACTATCACCAGTCCAATCCCGACAACGTCTGGGACATCCTCGACAAGTACCTCAACATCTCCGACCGCAACTCGATCAACCCGAAGATGTTCAACAGCTTCGTCGACGGCACCAAGTCCGGGATCGAGATGACGGCGGTGTGCAACGCCACCGGATTGATGCCGCAGAGCGAGGGCCTGAGTTTTCCGCCGGCGACACGCTTTGAGCTCGCCGACGTGTGCAAGCCGAAGAGTGCGGGCGGCGTGCTGGAGATCGAAGGCGTCACCGAAGTGACCTCGTCGGTCTATCGCGACGGCAAGGACGTGCCGCACCATCTCGCGCTCGGCACCTATGTGGTGATCGAGGGCGAGACCGAATACGCGCGGCGCTGCTTCAAGGAATACGCCATGCTGCCGGATCGCAGCGGGAAGTATGCCGCGCTGTACCGGCCGATCCACATGATCGGGCTCGAGCTTGGCATATCGGTCGCGAGTGCCGCGCTGCGCAAGGAGCCGACCGGCGCTCCGACCGGTTTCCGCTCCGACGTCGTCGCCACCGCCAAGCGCGATCTGAAGAAATCCGAGATGCTCGACGGCGAGGGCGGCTTCTGCGTCTGGGGCAAGCAGACGCCGGCTGAACGCTCGCTCGACGATGGTCTGCTGCCGCTCGGCCTTGCTCAGAACGTCAAGCTCAAGCGCGACGTCAAAAAGGGCGAGCGGCTGAAATGGTCCGACGTCGAATACGATCCGAAGGATCTGGCGGTGCAGGTGCGGCGCGAGATGGAAGCCGCGTTCGGCCGGCCAAATGTGGCGCCAGCACCGGCGTTGACCCCGCTCGTTCCCTGACTATGATCGCGCCGCATGCCCCTGTGGCGGAATTGGTAGACGCGCCTGACTCAAAATGCTGTTCAATGTTCATATAACATATTGATATCGTTAGTGTTTCTTGTTCTTTGACTGACTACACATAGACTACACACTGCTGATATACTATCCTGCAGCGATGGCAGAAGCGTCTGGTCTGAAAAAACTGAGTCGGTTTGATGGGCGGCTACACATCTTCGCTCGTCCCAATAGTCCGTTTGTGTGGTGCGGTTTTCATCACAAGGGGCGCTATGTCAGGCAAAGCACGAAAGAGCGGGATTGGTCGTCAGCGATCAAAGCAGCAGAGAACTGGTACAATCTGAAGCAGGCTGAAATCCTGACTGGTGTCGCATCGTTTGGCGGCAAGTCTTTTACGACTGCTGCGAAATCAACAATCAAGACGATGGAAGAACGGGTGGCTCGTGGAGAGCGCAGTGCTGTCTATGTGAAAGATGTCAAAGAAGAACTTTACCGACGGCTCATTCCGTTCTTCGGCTCAACTTCGGTAGACAGCATCGGAATCGTCCAGTGGGAGAAATACAAGACCCACTGCTACGAGAAGAACCCAAACTTGTCTCGTGGAACTCTTCATCAGCACAAGAATGCGCTGCGTCTTGTTCTCAACGAGTCCTATCGCAATGGCTGGATCAAGCAGAT